>NZ_CP028473.1:0-123420 GCF_003047105.1 Celeribacter baekdonensis | reverse complement strand
GGAGAGAGTGTGCCGAGCGCGTCGGCACCGCCCACGACAGCCAGGTATTCGTTGTAGAATTTCGAGATATTGCGGACGTAGCCTTGGGTCTCGGCAAAGGGCGGAACGCCGCCATATTCGATCACCCGGCCCGGGCCTGCGTTATAGGCCGCAAGCGCATGAGGGATGTTGCCGAAGCGATTGAGCTGGGTGGTGATGTAACGCGCGCCGCCGCGGAGGTTGTCTTTCACATCATAACGTCGACGCCGAGGTCGGCGCGGTTCCGGCATGAGTTTGGGTCAGCCCATAGGCGCCAACGGGGCTTTGTGCTGTGACGTTGAAGCGGCTCTCCTGCTTGATCAGCGCCTGGAAGAGGCAGCGCCACTGGGTGGCCGAGAGACCGGCCCGGGTCACACCCGGGGCGCCTGCGAACTCGCCCGCGACCTCGACGATCATCATCTCGACCGTCTCCCGGCCCTCTCCGAAAAGGCGGCTGTTCATCGGGCTGGGATCGGTATTGGATAGACCGCCGCCACCCCGAAATTCGCATTGCCCTCGAGCGCGCGGATATCGAAGCCGGGACCGGTGATCGCCGCGGTCATCTCTTCGAGGACGCGCAGCTGGTCGGCTTGGACATCCGCAAGCGTGGACTCGGTGCGGTCCTTGTCTTGCTGAACGCCCAGATCCTCGGCGAGCGCCGTTACCCGCGCGATAGCGCGGCCAATCGCGGAATTATCCTGCGTCGGCACGCCTTGGGCGAGCGCGGGCAGGGGCGCTGAGGCCGAGGCAGAGCCCGCAGATATGATCGCGGCACGGCTCATTCCGGACGGGCAGGGGGCTCGAAGGTACAGTCGGGCTTTGGCCGTCTCCTGAGCCGGTACGCCCATGATCGAGAAGGAAAGCGCGGACCGGGTCACCTGCGGCTTGCCATTGCGACCAAAGCAGGGTGAGGTTTTCTCGGTGTATTTCTCGCAAGCGGCCAGCAGGCTTGCGGCCGCACAAAGCGCAAGGAGGGGTTTCAGACTCATATCACATGTCTCCAGAAATCGGGATTGGCGCGCCAATCGGCGCGTACGCGGGCTTCGCCGGTGGCGCGCCGCCAAGGATGGGGAGGAGGTTGCCCAAGGCAGAGAGATCGGCATCGACGAAGACACTGTCGCCCGCCGAGCGCACAAGCGCGATGCGCTGGCCGATGGTGGGCTGGACCAGAAGGGCGGCCTCCTTGGCGTTCACGCGCAGGAAGTCATAGTCCGAGATCGTGGCGCGATCGTTGGGGAAGAGGATCTGGGTCGGGACGGTCTCGACGATGGTCTTGCCGACGCGGCTGTCGCGCAATTGGCTCGGGTACTGCGTCATCATGATCACGACGCAGTTCATCTTGCGCAGCGTCACCAGCCAGTTTTCCAGCCGCGCCCGAAATACGGATCGTCCAGAAGCTTCCAGGCCTCGTCGAGCACGATGATGGTGGGGCGGCGGTCTTCG
This sequence comes from Celeribacter baekdonensis, assembly GCF_003047105.1. NCBI lineage: Bacteria > Pseudomonadati > Pseudomonadota > Alphaproteobacteria > Rhodobacterales > Roseobacteraceae > Celeribacter > Celeribacter baekdonensis. The sequence continues at coordinate 121,959 of NZ_CP028473.1, read as the reverse complement.
ACCACGCGTTCGATCTGGCGGAAAATGTAGGAGAGCACCGCCATCCGCTCGGTGGTCATGTCGAGGATCTCGGTCATGTCAAACCCGACGATGTCGCCTGTGAGCTTGAGGCCCGCGCCGCGCTCGGACTCGTCGAAAACCCATCCGTAACGTCCACCCGGCGCCCATTCGGCGACGCGGGACTGCAGCTCGCCATCATCATCGAGCGACTGAAACAGCGTCTCGAAACTGACAAAGCGCTGCAGCGCCGCGCCCGCATCGGCGTTCTGGCCGACCGCACTCTGGATATGGCGGGATTGCTCGCCGGTGAGTGTGCCATTGCGCGTGAGGAGTGTCGCCAGCCAGTCCGAAAGCCAGGCACGGCCGCGCTCGTCTGTCTCGGTGGCGAGCGGATTCAGCCCTGTCGGTACGCCGCGCGGATCTCGTTGTAGCGCCCGCCCAAGGCGCGAACCGCCATTTCGAGGCCGCGATCCTTGTCGAAGAAAAAGAGCCGCGCGCCGACCCGCTGCGCTTGGGCTGCGAGGAAAGCGGTGGTCAGCGTCTTGCCCGTGCCGGTGCGACCGAGCACAAGCGTATGGCCGACCGTTGGTTCCTTGCCGGGGCCGCCCGCCTCGTGGAAATTGAAACCGATAGCCCGAGGTGCCGACCGTGGGCAGGGCCGAAATGGTCTGACCCCAAGGCGACTGATCCGGCCCGCGCCCTTCGACGCTGCCGTGAAGTGCCGCGAAATCGCGAAGTTGATCGAGGAAATCGGCGTCTTGCGGGCGCGGTAGCCGAAGTTGCCGGGAGATTGTGCGAAGTAGGTGGCTTTAAGCGCCATGTTCTCGCGCACGATCACCGACATGATCTCTTGGCCAACGCGTTTGATCTGGGCGGCGGCGCGTTCGAGCGTGTCGCGGTCCGGGGCGTAGACGGCGATGGAGAGGTGATGATCGCCAAAGGCGATGCGGCCCGCTTCCTGGTCATCGGCGGCCTGGCCCAGTTGTTCGCGCAGAGAGACGGCGGCATCGTCGGAGGCATGCATCTGACGGATGATGCGCTGGATGCGTTCGGCCATGATGTTGTTCGGGATCGGACTGAAGGAGTTCGTCAGCACGATATCCAGCGGCAGGTCGAGCGCGTCGAGGAGTGTGACGTCGGTGAGTGCGGGGTAGGACTTCATCGAAAAGAGAGCGCCGTATTTGACCCGACCGGTCACGGCATCGGTCAGGGTGACAACTTCGCCATCAAAGGTCGCGCGGCAATTGCTCAAGGTATGCGAGAGGGCAGGGCGCTATGCCCGAAGGCGATGGGGAGAAGCTGCCCGCGTTCAGGGTATTGAGATAGCCCAGCCATTCACCACCGGACTTCGTGAGTCTGACTGGGTTGGCCGACGCAAGCGCCACCTCGAAAAAGCCCATGACCTCGTTCAGCTCCTGCAGGCGTGTCGCGCGGTCCTTGACCCAGGCCCTGCGGGCCAGCGCGCGCAGGAGCGGAATACGGGCCGAGATGTCAGGCCGCCGAATCACGCTGAGATAAAGTTGGCGTTTGGCGGGGCGCAGGTCTTTGACATGGGCCTGCCAGCGCGTGTCGATCGCGGCGGCGAAGCTGTCTCCCTCGATAGGGCGCATCCCGAGATCCTGCGGGACTGAGATCCGGTGGATGTAGAAACCAAAGGCATTACCGGTCTGGGCGACGATGGCTGCGACCGCGCGTTTGAGCGCATCGAGCCGGGCGTCCTCAGTGGTCATCGGGTTAAGCCCGTCGAGGCGCAGGGTCGCCATCAGATCGCCCTCGCGCAGGACCATGACATCGTCATCGGCGAGAGCAAAATACGGCAGGTGTTCGGCGAGATAGCTCTCCCGCGCGAACTCCCCGCCGCCAGCCTGAAGGAGTGCCGTTCCGTGAGTGGAAAGTGTGCCTGCATCAAGCGCCAAAGCTGTCGCCTCCATGCAGGCCCGGTTCTTCGTCGGGCGCACCGATCCATAGGAGACGCGCAGCACCTCGAAGAAATGCGGCTCGCGGTCGGCGACGAACCAGAGGATCGGATAGGCGACGAGGCCGATCAGGAAGAAGGCCATGGACTTGGTCCAGATGAACGGCAGAACGACCCCTGTCGCCAGCACCACGAGGTATCCGACAGGGAGACCCAGATACTTGGGCGGACGGGCGAGGCCCAGAAACAGGGGGGATCGTTCTGCCATTGGGTGATATTCCGGCTTAGAAGAAATTGTGTGTCCGGAGAGGGACCCGAGGCAGCGTTTGCGCAGCACAACGCGTTCGGGTCGCTCGTAGGATGCTATTTTGCCGGAATGTCACGAGAAGCCGTCGACAATGGTGCCGGCCGAGAAGATCAGCACGATCCCGATGATGACCGAGGCGAACCAGCCCCAGTTGAGCCTTCCCATCATACACATGAAGCCGGTGCCAATGACCGCGAGCGTCGCGACCGCGATCCCGATCGGACCGGTGAGAGCGGCCTCGACGGTTTCCAGCATGGTCTGGATCGGCGACAAGTCTTGCGCGAAAGCGGGTGCCGAGAGAATCGTCAAGGTTGTAGCGGTGGGCAAAAGGCGGCTGAGGCGATGTCGAAGCATGCGAAGTTCCTTTAATTACTGAAAATCAATGAGGACCGGTGCGCGCTCTGGCAGGCTGGTCGCGAGGCGGAAGCTTGGCTTGTTCGTAGGCGTCCCCGCCAGCCGAGACTGTATCCGGTGAATGCGCGCAATGTAGGCACGCGTCTCGGAGAAGGGTGGGACGCCCGCGTATTGGATCACGCGGTGAGGACCGGCATTGTAGGCCGCGAGCGCAAGGTCGATGTCCTTGAACGTGGCGAGTTGAGCGAGGAGATAGCGCGCCGCGCCGTCGAGGTTCTGGGAGGATCGCGCGGATCGACGCTGAGAGCACGGGCGGTATCCGGCATCAGTTGGCCGAGACCATAGGCGCCCTTGGGGCTTACGGCGGTCGGGTTGTAGCTGCTTTCAGCTTCGACCAGTGCGCGGAACAGGACCTGCCAATCATCCGGGCCCAGACCAACCTGCCGCAGGGCGCGATTGCCCTCGTGGCGATCTGCGGTGGCCAGGATCAAATTGAGGATCTCTGTGCGCCCCGAAGTCGGTGTAGCCTCCTGAGGTGGAAATGAAACCACGGGTTCAGCGCCGTCGTTCAGCCCTGCCCAGGCGGGTTTTTCGCCGTGGAAGGTCCAACCTGACGTCCGAACAGTGCCATCGCGCGCAAAAGCGATGACGTCAGCCGCACTCCTCGAGGGTGATGCTGTAGTCAGGGCCAAAGCACAGATTGCGCCCGTCACCGAACTCGAGATGATGTTTAAAGAGCCCCGGCCAGATGTTGAAATACCGCGGCTCGGGCCCGTGCGGGGTAATTCTCGTGGAGACGAGAATGGCTTCCGGCTCGCCGATCCGCAGGTAGATGCACTGGTAGCGCGGCTTGCCATCGTCCGTGAACCCCACGAGTTCATACCGGCAGCGGAATGCAACGCCCTTCTCAAAAAGGTCTTTTACACCATCGATGGTGATCAAAATTTGGTTGCGCGCTATCGGCATGTTCGGACTCTCCCCATGAGAGCCCTTCTACTTCACGACACTAAGGCCATAAAGTCATATGGAGTCAATACGACATATTGCAGATAAATACAAATTGCGCGATAGTTCGCGCAACTTTCGCGCGAAACAAGGCTGGTGAGCGACATGAAGCGACAGGCGATGGCTGCGGTGATGGGTGTGATGGCGGCGTTCGGCACCCCTGAGAAGGCGCGGGCCTATGATATCGACTGCGCCATCATGCTTTGCATGGCGGGTGGTTTCCCGCCAAGCGCGGTCTGCGCACGGGCCTATCGCACCATGATCCGCCGCATCACGCCCTGGCCGAGCCTGCCGCCCTTCGGGGTCTGCACCTTTGCCCATGTGCCGGTCGAGCTGGGCGGGCCCGGCGGGGAGGGTGAGCTCGACACCAACCTGCCGGAATACGAATGGCTGAACCGGACCCATGTGATCTGGTTCACTGGAAGCTCATATGACACCAATGAGGATGGGCGTGTGTGGAACTGGTCCGTGAAATCGTGCGATCGGGAGAACCGAACCTGCACCTATCTCCAGCGCGCGCGACGAGAAAGCCGGTCATGGCCTGACAGTTTCGTCTCTCAAAGTGGCCAAGTGATCGAGTTGCCCACGAGGCGACGCTCAGGTGAATTCTCTCTTCGCAGCATCATGGTCGAATACGGCGACTATGAGGGCAACATGGGCCACTCGGAGTGGTTTGCTTATTGATCGCTCTCATCAGGATCGCTGAGGGAAAAAGGGCGGATGTAAATGGCCGACGGGTCATATTGGTCAGGGTCAAAATGCCAGAGACGGCTGGTGGTGCCATCGTTCCAACGGTAGTCCGTGAAGACGTGGGTTTCGACTTGCTTTGAGAGGAAATAGCCTTCCTGAAAGGGCCTTCCGATCTTCTTTTTACCCATAAAAATACTGCTTACAAATAAAATGTGCGCATGAGCGCGCAGGGGTATGATAAAAGGCCTATATAGCGCTCTGTGAACAAGAGGGTCGGGTCACCCTCCAAGAATTTTGTGATACGTTCCAATAAATTAATGGATGAAGCGAACTTTGCGTTCTCCTCCTTGCCATATGAATTCGACTCATGTTGGACAGATTAGTAAGTTCGTCATGACTAAGAAAACGCGCGTCTCAGCTCCTGCATGTTCAATACAAACACAGTTGCTCAATTTGACGACTGTGGAATGGACATTATGCGCGACATGCAGTCACGCTAAATATATGTTACAATTGCAGATTATTCTCTGTGCTGTCCGCGCGGCTAAGGCGCACGAGTCCGGATGTGATTCACGAGCATCGCGCGTCTTATCAAGACGGGGTAGACCCGCGCTGGCGGGCATCCATAGAGCCACTTCTTAGTGGTTAATATGAACGAAATGTCGTCTCGTTCCGCTTTGTCTAACTGTCCTGTTGTTGGCATAAAACATGCATGTAGGGGGCATTCTTTTAGTGCGACATGAACACTGGCACTTTGGCGGTGCGGATTACATGGTGGGTGACACCGCCGAACAGATCCTGCGAAAACTTGCTGTGCTCGTATGCGCCCATCACGATCAGCTGTGCGCCGATTTCAGAAGCCGTAGTTTCGATGATCTCCGCGATTTTTCGTCCCGATCGGGGACGCAGGATGTGTTCCGCCTGTATGCCGTGGCGTTCGAGGTGGGTCACGATATCGGTGCCTGTGGGCATCTCGTGAAGCACATCGCCGACGGTCAGGATCGAGACCTTCTTCGGTGCATCTTCGAGCACGGTCATGGCGTCGCTCAGCGCACGCGCGGAGGCCCGTTTGCCGTCCCATGCGACCAGCACATGATTGGCCAGCCCTTCTGAGATATAGTCATCGGGCACCACAAGTACGGGGCGACCGCTTTGCAGCGCCATCACATCCGGGCTGACGGCCCGGTATTCATCCGTGGGAAGTTTCGGAGGATAGCCGGTTACGATGAAGTCGAAATTCCGGGCGATCTCTGCCAGAGAAAGTTTGCCGATGACCTCGGGCATGAGAAAACGGGCGCGATTTTCGATCCCGGCGGCTTCCACTTCCTGCTGAAACAACTCCCGCGAGCCCTCGATTTTTGCGGCTCTCACCGTCTTGAGCTTGTCGTGGAGGTCTTCGGTCAGACCCAGCACCTGATCGAAATAGGACGACGGTCCGCCATAAATGCCGGTCAGCCATGCTTCATGGCGTTTTGCAACTTTCACGGCGTGACGAAGGCTATGGGGAAATCCCGCGCTTCCAGTGTGGGCGAGAAGGATGTTTTTAATGGTCACGATGTCCTCACAGTCCGAAAATGATTTCCGAAACCTTAGACGACATAATCTTAGAGGTCTATGATTTTGTGGTTTCCCGTCCGAAATTCGCAAACGTATTGCGGATTTCCGAGATCAGTTCGGTTTGCGGCGCGGAGAAGACCATTTTCTTGTCATGGATCAGGAACAGAGGGATGGCGATGTCGATTTCCGGTGTCTGCACGATGCGAAGCCCGTCTTTTTCCGGGTTGGCGGGCACGGCGCTCTGAAACACAAAGCCGACACCGATATCTGCGCGAATGGCGCTCAGGATCGGTTCAGGATGCCCGAATTCCAGGACGCTGTTTGTGCGGACAACGCCCGCGGTGCGCAGGGCCTCGTCAATGAGTTCGCGGGCGATCTGTCCCTTGCGGGGGGTGACGAACGGCAGGGAGGCGAGGTCCGACAGGCTTGCGACATTTCCGGCGAAGCTGCTGTTCAGGGCCGCAACAAGGAAGAGGGGTTCTTTCCAGAGCAATTCGATTTCAAGCCGCGATGTGTCCTGGTTAGGGTCAATCAGGGCGACGCCAAAATCGCAGTCGCCGGAGAGAACGGCCTCGGTGGCGAGGCGGGGGCTGGACATCGACATGCAGACCTTGCTGGTCGGATACTCCTTGTGAAACCGGATAATGATATCTGGAAGTTTATATGTTCCGACGACCATTGTGGCTGCGATCTTGGTTTCTCCAAGGATACCCTGACGGATATCCTCCAGATCAAGAAACATCTCCGTGCTGCGTTGCATGACCTCGGTTGCCCAGGAATAGACCCGTTCGCCGGCTTGGGTCAGTTCGATATTGCGCCCGGCCTTGCGCACAAGTTGCGTTCCGAGACTTTCTTCGAGGCTGCGCAGGTGCGCCGTAACAGCCGGCTGGGCAATGTTTAGATGTTCGGCGGTCCTTGTCACGCTGGAATATTTGGCAACGATGCAAAATACATTGAGTTTATGCAACGTCAGGTTTCTGGAATGCAGAAACTCCTGTGGCAGAGGGACATGTTTCGGCTGTTGTGTCATGGCTTCGGTCCGGTTTCAGGTTTCAGTCGGTATTGGCAGGCCGAGATGTCCCGGCAGGGGAACGATTTTGCGAAGGTTATTCGCGAACACGCGTCGGGCGCGTGTTCGCGGGCGGTGTCGGTGATGGCTTGGCGGGCGGTCGATGTTTCCAAGGGAATATCCGTTCTCCCGTATGGGTGGGGGTGTCATGGATGTCGTACTATGAGAACTCTAATTCATAATCTATCTCATATGTATTTTTGTGAAGTTGATATTAGACAAAATATCGCCCGATCCCAAAGATACGGGCAGCAAAACAAACAAGACGACAAAATGACGCGTCCGGTTGGCGCCGCACAACGATCTTGCCAAAGGCTTGCGACAGGGAGGATGGCAAGGAGGGCATCGCCTCTGTCAGGTGATACGGACGACACATGACGCCTGTCGGGATGAATGCAGACATTCGCCCGGGATTGTCAGGCATGACATTATTTTGGGTCCCGCTCTGAAACGATCGCACATGAAGATGCGACGAGGGCAGGGGCATGGCTTGGGGAGGAAGCCGCCATGACTGCACATCAAAAAACGAGGCTCTCGTTGAACCAGGAACAAATGGTGCTTGCCATTTCCGGGGCGCTTTTCGTGATTTTCTCGCTGACACTCGACAGCTTCTTTCAGGTGTCGAATCTCGTGTCGCTTTTACAGAATGTTTCGATGCTGGGTATTCTGGCCATTGGCATGGCCGGGGTCGTCATCGGACGGGGCATAGACCTGACGATGGTTGCGGTCATGGTGTTTTCCACCGGATGGTCCTTTGTCCTTTTTACCGGCGGGATGCAGATCGAACTGGCGTTGCTGTTGGGGCTGTTGCTGGCGCTGGCCATTGGGACGGTCACCGGCATCCTCGTGGCCTATGTCGAAATCCCGGATATCTTCGCCACGCTCGCCATGGCCACCGTCATTACCGGGCTCGGGCGTTTCGCGCTGGTGCCGAGCGACAATATTTTCATCAGCGGCGATGTTGGCTGGCTGGCCTCGCTTGGGACGGGGAGCGTCGCGGCGTTGCCGATGCCCGTCGTGCTGTTCCTGGTCGTCGCCTGTGCCGCTTTCGTCGGGCTGCGCCTGACGCGCTACGGGGCGTTCGTCTATGCGATCGGCGACAACCCGATGGCGTCGCGCAACAGCGGTATCCCGATCCGCCCCATCAAGGTCCTGATGTACAGCAGTTCGGCGTTCATCGCCTTCTGTGCTGGTCTGATCATGGCGATGACGGTGTCCTCCGTGAACACCAAACTGGCCAGTTCGACGATGATCTACGACATCATTCTGGTGGTCGTGATCGGGGGGATCGGTTTGGCCGGGGGCAAGGGCAGCGTACGCAATGTTCTTTCAGGCACGCTTTTGATCGGATTGCTGCTGAACGGCATGACGATCATGAACATCAGCTATTCCGCGCAGAACATCATCAAGAGCCTCATTCTGTTGTTGGCGATCATTGTCGACTCGGTGCTCAACCCCAGAGATGAACAGACCTCTCAACAGGGGGATATCTGAGGCGCTTACAGGCCAAAACAACACCCAACAATAATCGAAAAAAAGCACAACAAGTCTCATGGGAGGAGAAACATGAAACTGTCCAGATTGACAAAGGCGCTCGGTGTCACAGCCGTTCTGTGCGCGACCCTAGGGGTTTCCATGCCAGCGATGGCGGAGCGCCCGAACGACGGCCTGATCTTTGACTATCACAAGGCATTGGAAGGCAAAAAGGTCGCTTTCGTTCCGATCACGATGGGGTTCGACCTGACACAGGGCTGGATGGCGGCCGTTGAACGGGATGCAGAGCGGCTCGGGTATGAGCTGACGATCCGCGATCCCAACTGGAATGTCGATGCCGGGGCCCAGGCCATCGAACAGCTCATCAACGAAAAGCCCGATGTGTTGATCGTCCACAACAACGATATGCAGGCCTATGCCAAGCTCATTCGCCGGGCGATGGATGCGGGCATCAATGTGATCCAGATGAACCTGAAGACCCCGGTCAACTCCGACGCCTTCGTCGGCGGGGACTGGTACGATGTCGGGGTGAAAACGGCGCAGGAGGCCGCCCGGATGTGCGGCAAGGGAACCTCGGGCAAGGTCGCCGTGGTGCAGGGGCCGGTCACGGCGCCGCCGAACCAGTTGGGCGTTGCAGGCGTCGAGGATGCCCTGTCGGAGTACCCGGATATCGAGATCGTTTCCAATCAGGCCGCCGACTGGGACGCGTCCAAGGCGCGCTCGATCGCCTCGACCATTCTCAAACAACATGGCGATCTCTGCGCCTTCATCGGCTTGTGGGACAATATGGATGTCGGCATCGCGGCGGCCATTCGCGAAGCCGGGCTGACGGAGCAGGTCAAACTGATTTCAACAGGCGGCGGCAATCAGCAATTCGGCTGTACGAACCTCGAGAGCGGCGCGTTTGCGTCCTATGTCAAGGTGGACACCCGCGATCAGGCGAATCAACTGGCTGAAACCATCCAGATCCTGTTGCAGACCCGGCCCGAACCGGGATCGCAGCCCTTCGGTCTTTATACGGAAAACAAGATCCTGACACCGGACACGGTGGGCCCCGCATCCTGCTGGACGCTGGACGGGATCAAGGCGGGCGACTGAGCCCCCGGACGCGGTCGTATGCCTGTGTGCTGCGGCCGCGCATATCTTCGGAGTAAGTTGAATGAGCGTAAACGAAACGTATCAGCGCTGGCGGTATCGCTATGTCCCGGATCATCTGCTTGGCGAAATTCTGGCCAAGAACTGGGTCGACAACGCGATCCCGGTGCTTTTCCTGGTCCTCGCCATCGCCGTGTTTTCCACGATCATACCGGGGTTCTTCACCATCGGGAGCCTGTCGACGATTGCCCGTGTTCTGGGGGAATACATGTTCATCTGCATCGGCATGACGCTGGTGCTCAAGGCCGGGGGAATCGACCTGAGTGTCGGGTCTAATTTCGCCCTGTGCAATTTCGCCGGGCTCTATCTGGTGAATGCGCTCGGCATGCCGCTGATTGTCGTCATCCCTGCGGTCCTGCTGCTCGGCGGGCTCGTCGGGATGTTGAACGGGCTGCTTATCGGCTACATGCGTCTGCGCGCGTTTTTGACCACATTGGTGACGCTCATCCTGCTGCGCGCCATCGTGGAACTTTTGTCGCTGAACTACGGGGTCCAGGCTTCCTATTCCGACACGGCGGTGCCGGCATGGGATTATCTGGGGCTGGCCAGTGTCATGGGGGTGCCGGTCTCGCTTGTATTTGCCACCATTGTCGCGGTGATGATCCATATCCTGATGACGCGCATGCGCTTCGGCTGGCATTTGAGTGCGGTCGGTGGCTCGCGCCGCTCGGCCTATAATGTGGGTCTGCCGGTCAAGCGGATCGTGGCGCAGACCTATGTGATGTCCGGCGTTCTGACGGCGGCGGGGGCGCTGTTCTATGCCTCGCGCCTCGGCAGCATAGGCGGCTCTGTCGGTGTCGGACTCGAAATTGTGATCCTGACGGCGGCGGTGCTCGGCGGCAACAGCCTTGGCGGTGGCCGTGGGTCTGTGGCCAAGGCCATTATCGGCACGGTGATCGTCGTGCTGGTGACCAATGCGCTGGTGCGGCTCGGGCTGCGCACCGGGACAAGCGAACTCGTTTTGGGGCTGATTCTTCTGGCCGCCGTGGCGATCGACGTCAAATGGGTCAAGAACCGGCTCAAGATCCTGAACCGGGCCTATGTGTCCCCGACCTATTTCGCGCTTCCGCCCTGTCCCGAAACGGTGGAAGGCTCGTCGTCGGTTTACGAGGTCAACGACAGGTTGTCGTCGGCGGAGGCAATCGGTCTGGGCGAGCTCGACGGGCCGGAAGACATTATTCTCGATGAAGACGACAACCTCTATTGCGGCAGCCGTCATGGCGATGTGATCCGGTTCTTTGCCCCGGATTACAAACGGCACGAGGTCTATGTCCATATCGGGGGGCAGCCGCTTGGCATGGCGTTCAATCGGGATCAGGAGCTTGTGGTCTGTGTCGGGGGAATGGGGCTTTACAAAGTCACCAAGGACCGCAAGCCGGTCAAACTTTCGGACGAAACCAACCGCTCGCTGTTCTCGGTGATCGACGATTCCCGTATGCGGCTCGCCGACGATCTCGACATCGCGCCGGACGGTCGGATTTTCTTTTCCGAAGCCACCATCCGCTACGAGATTCACGACTGGATTCTCGATGCGCTGGAATCGCGCGGCAATGGTCGGATCATCTGCTACGACCCGCACGACGGCTCGTCCCGGACCGTTCTGTCGAACCTTCAGTTCCCGAATGGCATCACGATGGTTGGCGACGATGAATCCTTCCTCTTTGCCGAAACCTGGGGCTGTCGGATCAGTCGCTATTGGTACGCGGGCCCGCGCAAGGGGCAGACCGAAGTCGTGATCCCGGATCTGCCGGGCTACCCGGACAATATCAACCGTGCCTCGGACGGGTCCTTCTGGTGTGCCGTCATCGGCATGCGGTCGCCGACATTCGATCTCGCTCAGCGGATGCCACAGTTCCGGCGGCGCATGGTCTACCGCGTGGCGGCGGACGAATGGATGTATCCAAACATGAATGCGGGCTGTCTGTTCAAGTTCAGCCTGGAGGGCGAAATCCTTGATGTGCTGTGGGATCGCGACGGGGTCAAGCACCCCTCGATCACCTCAATGCGCGAACACAAGGGCAGGCTCTATCTCGGGGGGCTCTTCAACGACCGGATCGGGGTTTACGACCTTCCGGGTGCGGACCCCGAGTGGACGGGCATCAAACATTACTGGGGAGACAAGCAAGACAAGGGAGACAAAACCGATGAGTAACATTTTCTCCCGGACACTGGACCGATTTCGGGGCAGCGGCAGCGCGGCCACCACATTGCCCCCGATGGACGGGGCGCTGCGACCGAACACGCGGATCGACGAGGCAGAGGCGCTTGCTTCTCTGGAAGCCCCAGACAACATCCTGTCCACCCCTGATGGCATCTTGCTGTCGAGTCGTGAGCGGTTGCTGCGTCTGACGCCGGAGGGCGGAACCGATGTGATCTGGAGCGCGTCCAGCGACATCACATGCCTTGCAAGCGACGACAGCGGAGCTTTGGCGGTGGGGCTCGACGAGGGTCGGGTGCTCATTCGCGGTGGTCGTCATGACGGCTGGGAGGGGACGCAATTGAACGGCATGCCGATCGTCGCCCCGTCCGCCGCCGTTTTCACCGACCCGGACACACTCCTTTTGTGCCTGGCAAGTCAGGACAACCGGATGGGCGACTGGAAGCTCGACCTGATGACGAAACGGGCTAGCGGCTCTGTCTGGAAACTCGATCTCGCGGCTGGCGCAGCAACCTGCCTGTGCCGGGATCTGGCGTTCCCCTACGGGATCGTGGCGGCCGAGGAGAACAGTGTCATCGTGTCGGAAAGCTGGCGCCATCAAGTGTTGCGGATCGGCGCGGACGGGCGGACCAAGGTCATGCTCGCGGAGCTTCCCGGGTATCCGGGGCGTCTGGTGCGGGACGCGGAGGGAGAGGGCCTGTGGCTCACTCTCTTTGCACCGCGGACGCAGTTGATCGAATTCGTTCTGCGCGAGGACGAATACCGACAGCGCATGATCGCGACCATCGAGCCGGAATACTGGATCGCGCCGTCACTGCATGCTCCGACCTCTTATCTGGAACCGTTGCAAGGCGGCAGTCTCAAGCAACTCGGAGAACTCAAACCATGGGCGCCGTCACGCTCGCTCGGCATCGTGCTGCGTCTGGACCCGGCGGGCCATGCAAAAGAGAGCCTGCATTCCCGCGCAAACGGGGTGCGCCACGGCGTGACCAGTTGTCTGCCGTCCCGTGACGGCCTGCTCATGACGTCCAAGGGCGGCGATGTTGTCGTCCGTGCGAAACTATAGGTGACCACCATGCAGATATCACCACTTATCGAAATGCGATCCGTGACCAAGGAATATCGAGGTATTCCCGCGATCCGGAACGTGGATTTCAAGCTTCTTCCCGGAGAAGTGCATGCGCTGCTGGGCGAGAATGGCGCCGGTAAATCGACGCTGACCAAGATCATGGCGGGCGTCACCCAGGCGACGGCGGGCGAAATGCGGCTCGACGACAAGGCGGTGTCCTTTGCGACACCCGGAGAGGCGCTGGCCGAAGGCGTGGCGATGGTGTTTCAGGAAACCAGCCTCGTCCCCAGCATGACGGTTGCGCAAAATCTTTTTCTCGGGGAGGAAAAGCTCTTCAACCGGCTGCGCGGGATTTACATCGCGGCGCAGCAATTCATGCAGTCGCTGAACTTTCAGGTCGATCCCTGGGCCGATGTGGCGACCCTGGGCGCAGCCAAGAAACAGATGGTGGAGATTGCCCGCGCCGTCCGGCAAAAGGCCCGCGTCATCATTTTCGACGAACCCACCGCGACGCTGACGCCCGAGGAAAAACGGCATTTCTTTGCGCTGGTCCGCGATCTCAAGGCGCGCGGGGTGGCGGTGATCTTCATCACCCATGCGCTCGAAGAGGCGCTGAGCATTGCCGACCGGATCTCGGTCTTGCGTGATGGTGAGCTGGTGATCAGCGACGATGCGGACCGGTTCGACCGCGATATGATCGTTCAGGCGATGGTGGGGCGCAGCCTGTCCGACGAGCTTTACCACAGCCATGGCGAGGACAAGATCCGTCCCCCCGGCCACAAGGTTCTGTCCGTTCAGAACCTGTCGATGTCGAAGATCGTCAAGAACAATTCGTTCTCGGTCTATGGCGGGCAGGTCACCGGCATCTTCGGCCTGATCGGATCGGGGCGCAGCGAAACCGCAAAGGTCGTCTGCGGCATCTATAAACGCGATTTCTTTCACGGCGGCGAGGTGAGGCTTGAGAACAAGCCGGTTCGCTACCGCACGCCCCGGCCCGCGGTGATGGACGGGATCGTTTATGTCACCGAGGACCGCAAGATAGAAGGATTTTATGAAAGCATGTCGATAGCAGAGAATATCCATCGGGCGGCCCAGGCGGCCAATGTAAGCCCGGGCCTCTTCGTGAGCTATGCCGAGATGAAGGCTATGGCGGCGGACTGGAGCGACAAGCTCAACATCAGGGCCATCGATTCCGATGCGAGCGTCATCGAACTGTCCGGCGGCAATCAGCAGAAAGTGGTGATCGCACGGGCGCTTGTCCAAAAGCCGAAAGTCGTGTTTTTCGATGAGCCGACGCGGGGCGTCGATGTCGGGGCGATTTCGGAGATTCACCAGCTGATCAACGATCTGGCCGAACAGGGCATCGCGATTGTGGTGATCTCGTCTTACCTGCCTGAAATCCTGAACCTGTCGGACCGTATTCTGGTGTCGCGGGGCGGGCGCATCGTCGAGGAGTTCACCCCGGAAGAAGCCACAGAGGAACGCATCATGTATGCGGCGGTGCACTGATGGCGTTCGGGTTCGGGACACATCCCCCCGCAGGCGGGCGCATCTGTGTTGTCGGGGCCGGGTTCATGGGCTGCGTGATCGCGACGCTTTATGCGCGACACGGCTATGAGGTCGTGCTCTGCGACAGCCAAACCGCCATGCTCGACAGCTATGCCGAGCGCGCGCGGCCCATTGCCGCGACACTGGCCGACGACACTTTGACGGTCGAGGCCATTCTGGGCCGTGTGAGCACCGAGGCGTCTCTCAAGACGGCGGTGGCCGGTGTCTTCATGGTGCATGAGGTCGTTCAGGAGGTGTTGGAGACCAAGCAGGCGGTGTTCGAAGAGCTGGATCGCCTGTGTCCGCCGGATGTGGTTTTGGCGACAAACACCTCGTCGTTCCTGATCTCGGATATCGCGGCTGGGATGTCGCGGCGGGAGCGGATGGTGGGAATTCATTACATCACGCCAGCGCATATCATTCCGGTGATCGAGATCATCCACAGCGCGTTCACGCCGCCGGAACTGGTCGCATGGGGCCGTGCTTTCGTCCAGAGCATCGACCATGTCGGCGTGGCCTGCCCGGAGCGGCCCGGTTTTCTCATCAACAAGATCCAGTTTGCCATGCTGACGGAAATTTACCGCCTGATGGACGAAGGCCTGGCCAGCCGAGACGATATCGACGCGGCGGTGCGCTTGAGCCTGGGGCCGCGCCTCGCCCTTTGGGGGCCGCTTCTGACCGAGGATCTGATCGTCTCGAAAAAGACCGCGCTGGCCGTGACGGAGTCGCTGTTTCACCAGACGGGAGACGAAAACTACGCGGGACGCAAGGTGCTCCGCGATCTTGTGGATCAGGGCCATCTGGGTGCCGCGACGGGGCAGGGCTGGTACAGGTTCGAAGACGATGTGGACCAAGTCACAGAAGAGCGGGACCGGCAATTGCGCGCGCTCCTCGACTGGTTGCGCGAGGCCGGTCCTGTGGAGCGGCTGAATGTGCGTTGAAACGTGTGATCTGAAATTTCGGAGTGGCGCGCCGCTTGATGGAAAACATGTCCTGAAACCGAGAGTTCAGGATAGAGCATATGGGAGAATGTTATGCGTGGAGTGACCTTTCCGGGGGATCGCAAAGTGGCGATCATGGAATTCGACGATCCGACGCCGGGGCCGGGAGAAGTGGTCATCGAAGTCAAGGCATCGGGGCTGTGCGGAAGCGATCTGCATGGCTACCGGGCCCCTTCGGACGACCGGGCCTTTCGGGAGCTGGCGAAGGGAAAGCCCTATGAGACCATGCGCGACACCGGGCCGAAAATCGCCGGGCACGAACCCTGTGGCGTCGTCGTCGCAATCGGTCCAGGTGTCAGCGATCGTGTCGCCCGCATCGGCCAGAGGGTCATGATCCACCATTATTCCGGCTGTCATGTCTGCGATCAATGCCGGACAGGATGGCCGCAGATGTGCGAGGGCATGGTGCCCGATATCTACGGCTGGACCGCTCATGGGGCGCATGCGCAATACATGAAATGTGCGGCACATACGCTGGTCACCCTGCCTGACGAACTGTCCTTCGAGGCGGGGGCGGCGATTGCCTGCGGTTCGGGCACATCCTATGCGGCGCTGCGAAAAATTCAGCCCAATGCCAGTCATACGGTTGCGATCTTCGGTCAAGGACCGGTCGGCTTGTCGGGCACGCAATTCGCCGCCGCCCTGGGCGCGCGGGTCATTGCGCTGGATGTCAACAAGGAGCGTCTGGAAATGGCTCGACAGTTCGGTGCCGCTGAGACGATCAACCCGGCGGAGGTGGATGCGGTCGAGGCGATCAGGGGACTGACCCATGGACGGGGTGCGCATTTCTCGCTTGAAACCTCGGGCGCGCCGCAGGCCATCGAAGGGGCGACCAAGTGTCTGCGTCTTTGGGGCACGGCGGTTTTCGTCGGTCTTGGCAAGCCGCCCGTGGTCGATTTCGCTTCGGATGTCATCTTTCGGCAGATTTCCTTGCAGGGGTCGTTCACCTTTTCGACGAATATCATGGAGGAATGTGCGATATTCTCGGTTGATCGTGGTGTCGAGGTGGACGCAATCTTTTCGGATCGTTGGACACTCGATCAGGCTGGAAAAGCCTATGAGCTGCTGGACAGGCAGGCCTCGGGAAAAGGTGTGATCGTCTTTTGACGGGGGATCGCGCAAACGCAATGGGCGTTGAATTTCGAGAAGGGCGTAACGCCACTTATCCAGGTCCGAAACGACCGGATACGGCGTCGTCCATCATTAAAACAGGGAGGAAAAACATGAAAACCATTCTGAAAGGCCTTTGCATGTCGGCTGCGTTGATGCCGGTGACGATGGGGGCCATGGCGCAAGATTTGAAAGTCCTGTCGAGCTGGGATCAGAGCTATGCCGCTGTCGGTGAGGTGCTGATGCCGTTTATGGAATATCTTGAGGAGGAAACCACGGCTGACTTGAAGCTTAGCCGCTTCGGGCCGGAAACCATCCCGCCGTTCGAACAATTCAACCCTGTGTCGCAAGGTTTGTTCGACCTGCTGTATACCAATGGCGGCTATCACTATAACGATATCGCGGTCGGCATGTCGCTGGATGCGCTCAGCGGGTCCGCAGAGGAGCTTCACGCCTCCGGCATCTGGGATCTCGCGGATCGTCAATATCAGGAAATGGGCCTGAAACTGATCGCTGTCTTCTATGACAGAAACGGGTTTCACATGGTTCTCAAGGAACCGCTCGGCGATGACGCTCTGGCCGGACGCCGCATTCGCGGCACTCCGCTTTATCATCCGGTGATCGAGGAACTCGGCGGATCTCCGGCGGTGTTGCCTGCACAGGAAATCTACCCTGCGCTGGAACGCGGTGTGGTGGACGGTGCAGGGTGGCCCGCCGTCGGCGCCGTGAACTACCGCTGGTTCGAAGTGGCCGGGTATTTCGTGCGCCCGACCTTCGGGCAGGTGAGCCATATGCTGTTGATGAATCTCGAAACCTGGAACGGGCTCGATGAAACAACGCAATCCGAAATCGAGACGGCCGCGCGGCATTACGAAACGGTCAGCTCCGGGATTTTCGACGATCTCGCAGCCAAGGAAGAGGCCACGCTTGTGGCCGAAGGTATGGAGGCCACGTATTTTCAGGAGGACATCGCCGCCAATCTCAAAAGCGCCTGGTTCGAGGGCGTTCTGGATTTGTCGGCGACCATCAACCCAGAGGACATCGCCGAAATTCGGGACATGGCGGCGCAGGCGAATATCGGTGGCTGAATGCACAAACGAAAGGATCGTTCCCCTGCGGGGACGATCCAAAACCAGAAACAAGGGGTGGTTTCGGAGCTCACTATGAAGAATTTTTTACGACGCGTTTTCAGGGCGCTTCTGTCCGGTCACGATGCCCTGGTCAGTGCCGGGTTCTGGCTGGGCTCTCTGGCGCTCATGTCCATCGTGGTGATTTTCGCCTATGAGGTTGTGATGCGATATTTTTTCGACGCTCCGACGAAATGGGCGAGCGATTTCGTGTCTTTCCTGCTTCTAATTTCCGTTTTCCTCATTATCCCGCATGTGACACGCCTCGAAGGCAATGTCTCGGTTTCGATCCTGCTCGATCTTCTGGGGGAGCGCAGCTCCGAGGTTCTGCGGCGTCTGGGATTTGCGGTCGGGGCGGCTGTCTGCCTCTGGGTCGGATATATCTTTTGGCAGGAAACACATCGCCTGTTCCTGCGCGGTACGGTCACGCTGACGACGGTTCCGGTGCCGAAATGGACGCTCTATGCCTTCATCCTGTTCGGGATGCTCAATTCCGGGGTGTATTTTTTGCGACAGGCGCTGGGTGACAGCTTTCATGGCGTGAAAGGGGCGGGCAAATGATCGAGGGAATTCCTGCTGTTCTCGCCGGCGTCGGCCTGTTGTTGCTTGCCATGTTCAGTGGCATGCCGGTGTTCGTGGCCTTTCTTGTGGTCAATCTCGGGGCGACGGTTCTTTTGCTGGGCCCCGCAGGGTTCGGGATGTTCTCGGGCAGTTTCTTTGAAACCGCAACAAGCTCCTCTCTGGTGACCATTCCGCTCTTTATTCTGATGGGCGAACTGCTCTTTCGCAGCCGAGCGGTCGAGGTTCTGTTCCAGTCCATCGACACGCTGGTCGGGCGTGTTCGGGGGAGGCAATATATCCTGTCGATTGTGCTCGCCACCGTGTTTAGCACGCTGTCAGGCGCGGCCATGGGGGTTGCTGCGATGCTCGGACGTTCGCTGTTGCCCGGCATGATTTCACGGGGCTACGACGCGCGCCTGTCGATCGGGACCATCCTTGCCGGGGCCAGCCTTGCGCCGCTGATCCCGCCCAGTGTTCTTGTGATCATCATCGGCACCCTGTCCGGGGTCTCCATCGCGGGTCTTCTGATTGCGGGGATCGTTCCGGGTCTGATGTTTGCCTCGCTGTTTGCCGCCTATGTGTTCTTTCGGATATGGCGCAATCCAGAACTGGCGCCGATGACGGAAGATGCGACCCGTCGGGCGAGTGCCAGAGAGGTTGTGCTGGCGCTGCTCAAACTGCTGCCGTTCAGCATCATCATCCTTTTGGTGATGGGGCTTATCCTTATGGGTGTTGCCACGCCCACCGAAGCGGGGGCCATGGGGGTTCTGGGGGCTTTGATCACGGCTGCGATTTACCGGAACCTGAGTGTAAGGATGGTGGCGGAATCCCTGGGGGCCTCTGCGCAAGTGTCCGCGATGATCCTCATCGTCATGGCAAGTTCCAAGCTGTTCAGTCAGCTTCTGGCCTTCTCGGGCGGGGCGACGGCTTTGACGGAATGGATCGTCGCTCTGGAAGTGTCGTCCTGGACCATGCTGATCCTGCTGATGGTGCTGCCCTTTGTTCTGTGTATGTTCGTCGACCAGATCGCGCTGATGCTCATCGTCATCCCGATCTACCTGCCTATCATCGAGACCTTCCACTACGACCCGATCTGGTTTTGGCTTCTGTTCCTAGTGAACATCACGGTCGGCGGTATGACCCCGCCCTTCGGATATACGCTGTTCGCCCTGAAAAGCGCGTGGGGAGAGGGCTCTCTCTCGACAGTCTTTCGCGCTGCCTGGCCGTTTGTTGCGCTGTTCGTCTTGGGCATGGTCCTACTCGCGTTGATGCCGGGCCTGACGACCTTTGTTCCCTCCCTAATTTGAGGGGCGGACATCCAACCACCACAACCGGGCCGACAAAGTGAAACGGGCCAGAAAAGACAAACGGGATGGAGTATGACAATGGAAAATAGCATGAAGAAATATCAGGTGTTCATCGGAAACGCATGGAAGGACAGCGCCTCGGGCGAGAGCTTTCAGAGCTATAATCCCTTTACCGGAGACCCCTGGGCCGAGATTCCGAAATGCGATGCGCGCGATGTCGATGAGGCTGTGGAGGCGGCACATGACGTGCTCTATCACGGTGCATGGGGAAAACTTTCGGCCACGGAACGGGGCGCCTTGTTGCGCAAACTCGGCGATCTCGTGGCACGGGACGCCGACAGTCTCACGGCTGTCGAGGTGCGCGACAACGGAAAGCTGCGGGCCGAGATTGAGGGGCAAGTGCGGGGAATCTCGCAATGGCTCTATTTCTATGGCGGCCTTGCGGACAAGATCAACGGCGCTGTCATTCCGATCAACAAGCCGAACACCTTTACCTACACCCTGCGCGAGCCCGTGGGGGTCGTCGCGGCAATTGTGCCGTGGAATTCCCCGCTCATGTTGATGGTCTGGAAACTGGCACCGGCGCTGGCCGCCGGATGCACTCTGGTGATCAAACCGTCGGAACACACCTCGGCCTCGGCCCTCGAATTCGCGGCTCTGGTGCGTGAGGCGGGCTTCCCCGAAGGCGTGGTCAATGTGGTGACGGGATTCGGTCAGGATGTAGGCGACCGGCTGACGACCCATCCGAAAGTGGCCAAGGTTGCTTTCACCGGCGGGGAGACCGCCGGGCAGAAGATCATGGAAAATGCCGCCGCCACCTTCAAGCGGCTGACGCTGGAACTCGGGGGGAAATCCGCGCAGATCGTGTTCCCCGATGCCGATCTCGATGCTGCTGTTTCCGGAGGGATCGCCGGGATTTTCGCCGCGACGGGACAGACCTGTATCGCGGGTTCGCGTCTTCTGGTGCATGAGAGCATTTACGAGGCCTATCTCGACAAATTCGTCGCCTCTGCAAAAACGGCGCGAATGGGCGATCCCATGGAAATGACGACGCAGGTCGGTCCGGTGACCACGCAGCCACAGCTCGACCGGATCGTGTCATATATCGAGATCGCGAAATCCGAGGGCGCGCGCTGCGTTCTGGGCGGGGCGCTTGCCCAGAAGCCGGAATGCGGAAACGGCTGGTTCGTCGAGCCGACGGTCTTTGCGGATGTCCGCAACGATATGCGGATCGCGCAGGAGGAAGTCTTCGGGCCGGTGGTTTCTCTCATCTCCTTCAGGGACGACGAAGAGGCCTATGAGATCGCCAATGACACGGACTACGGGCTCGCGGCCGGTGTCTGGACCTCCAGTATCAAACGCGCGACTGTGGCTCCGAAACGGCTGCGGGCTGGCACGGTCTGGGTCAACACCTACCGGGCTGCCAGTTTCCTCATGCCGTTCGGCGGTGTGAAGGCGTCGGGGTTCGGGCGGGAAAACGGGATCGAGGCCATCGACCAGTATCTCGAAACCAAATCCGTCTGGCTGTCCTATGAGGCAGAGACGAAAAACCCCTTTGTGATGCAATAACATCGGTCCGATGAGAGGCCCGCGCAGGCCTTCGAAGACGAAGCCATAAAGCGTTGGCCGTCTTCGCAAAACGCACAAAAGAGAGCTTTGGCCGGGTGTTTTCGACAGGCTCGGTCGCTTGACAATTATTAGACATCTAAGCTAATTGTCGGAAAAATACGGGAGGAATAATCTTGTCGCACAGTTTGAACCCAGAGATCGCACAGGAGATCGCACAGGCGCTGCCGAAACATACCGATCTGTATTTCGGCGGAGGCTGGCACGCGCCTGGCAACGGCACTTATGACGATACGATGAATCCGGCCAACGGACAGTCGCTCGGGGCTGTGGCCACGGCGGGCAAGGCCGATGTCGATGCGGCTGTCGCCGCCGCACATCAGGGGTTTCTCGAATGGCGCGACGTGCTGCCGCTGGAGCGCAGCCGCATTCTCAAGGAAATCGCCGCGCTTCTGCGCAAACACGGCGATGAGCTGGCGATGATCGACGCGGCCAATTGCGGCAATCCCTATACGGAAATGCGTGGCGATGCGGCGATTGCGGCGGCGCAGATGGACTTCTTTGCCGGTCTCGTGACCGAGATGAAGGGCGATACCATCCCGATGGGGCCGGATCGTGTGAACATGACCCTGCGCCAACCCCTGGGGGTCGTGGCCCGCATCCTGGCTTTCAACCATCCGTTCATGTTCTGCGGCGGCAAAATGGCGGCCCCGCTGGCGGCGGGCAATGCTGTCATCATCAAACCGCCGGTTCAGGCTCCTTTGTCGGCGCTGCGCCTGGCCGAGATCGTCGACGGGCTGATGCCGAAAGGTGTGTTCAGCGTGCTGCCCGGCGGCACCGAGGCCGGGGCCGCGCTGGCCGAGCATCCCGATGTCGCCAAGGTGACGCTGATCGGATCGGTGCCCGCAGGCCGCGCGGTGATGCGCAGCGCCAGTGCCACGGTCAAACCGGTTCTTCTCGAACTCGGGGGCAAGAACGCGCTCATCGCCTATGCCGACAGCCATCCCGAAAAGATCGCCGATGCGATTGTGGCGGGGATGAATTTCGGCTGGTGCGGACAGTCCTGCGGCTCGACCAGCCGGGCCTTCCTGCATGAGGATATTCACGACGAGGTGCTGTCCTTCCTGTCCGAGAAAATCGCGCGGTATCAGCCGGGGATTCCGACCGACCCGGACACCACGATGGGGGCCATCGTCAGTCGGGATCAGTTCGACCGGGTGATGGGCTATATCGAAAGCGCCAAAAGCGAAGGGGCACGGGCCGTCACAGGCGGATATGCCGTCACCGATGGCGCCCTGGCCAAGGGTTGTTTCGTCGCGCCGACGATTTTCGCGGATGTGACGCCGGAGATGCGTATCGCCCGCGAAGAGATTTTCGGGCCGGTTCTGGCGGTTCGGAAATGGAGCGATGAGGACGAGATGCTGCGTGAGGTCAACGGGCTCGAACTGGGTCTGACCTGCGCGATCTGGACGCGCGATCTCGTCACGGCACACCGTGCGGCAGCACAGGTCGAGGCGGGATTTGTCTGGATCAATGAAGTCGGTCGCCATTTCCTCGGCGCGCCCTTCGGCGGTGTCAAGCAATCCGGGATTGGCCGGGAAGAGGGGATCGGGGAGTTGATTTCCTTCACCCATGAAAAGAACGTCCATATCAACCTGTCCGGGCAATGAATCAGGGCAGTGAAATGAGATGCGACAAGACCCGCGCCTGTCGGCCCGGGTCTGAGGCCATTCCATCCGCGCAGGCCTGAAAGAGGGCCTGACAAACTGCCGCATCGCGGGGTCATGTCTGATGGATCGAAAGAGCAATGGCGCAAAAACCGCACTGCGCGCCAGCTTTGCAAACGAAATGAAAGAAACGGAACGCACAATGAAAGACCGGAACACGACAGATGTCGAAATGCCTGTGACCTCTGAGGACACCGGGGTCTGGGGCAGTGATATCTTTGCCGAGATGCTGCGCGGACTTGGTGTCAAATATGTTGCACTGAACCCCGGATCGAGCTTTCGCGGGCTGCACGACAGTCTGGTGAACAAGCTCGGCAATCGCGATCCGCAGATGTTGTTGTGCCTGCACGAAGAACATGCGGTGGCGATCGCGCATGGCTATGCCAAGGTGACGGGAGAGCCGCTGGCCGTGATCCTGCACAGCAACGTGGGCCTGATGCACGGGAGCATGTCGATTTTCAACGCCTGGTGCGACCGCGTTCCGATGCTGGTCTATGGCGCGACGGGGCCGGTGGATGCAGCGCTGCGCCGGCCATGGATCGATTGGTTGCACACCTGCCGCGATCAGGGCGCGCTGATCCGCAATTATGTGAAATGGGACGATCAGCCCGGCTCGATGGAGGCGGCGCTCGAATCTATGCTGCGCGCCGATGTGATCGCACGGACGGAGCCGACCGGACCGACCTATGTCAGTTTCGATGTGTCAATTCAGGAAAAGAAACATGCCGAGGCCCCCGCCTTGCCTGATTTTTCCCGCTTTAGTCCGCCACTCCCGGCGGCGCCTTCCGCCGAAGGAGTGGCGCAGGCGGCCACGCTTTTGAAACAGGCGAAAAGGCCGGTTGTTCTGGCTGGGCGCGTCTCGCGCGACCCTGCGGACTGGGCGCGGCGCGTGGCACTGGTCGAGGCGTTGGGGGCTGAGGTTCTGACCGATATTCGCATCGGTGCGTCCTT
Organism: Celeribacter baekdonensis; assembly: GCF_003047105.1. Lineage (NCBI taxonomy): Bacteria > Pseudomonadati > Pseudomonadota > Alphaproteobacteria > Rhodobacterales > Roseobacteraceae > Celeribacter > Celeribacter baekdonensis. Next base: position 98,288 of record NZ_CP028473.1, on the reverse strand, counting down.
CCCGACCGATCATCCGCAGCATCGCGGCAAGCCGTCCTTTTTCATCGACGATGTTTCGGGCGAGGTTCTGCGTCAGGCGGATGTTATTCTGAGCCTCGATTGGCTCGATCTCGCCGGAACGCTGAAACTGGCTGGCAAGCTGGAGGCCAGGGTGATTCAGGCATCGCTCGATCACCAGCTGCACAATGGCTGGGGCATGGAGCATCAGGCGCTTCCGGCACTGGACCTGCATCTCGCCTGTACGCCGGATGTTGCCACCCATGCCCTCGCCGATGCGCTGGGTGTCGGGGCCGGGGACGCGCCGACGGACCTGCCGGTCAAACCTGCGTTCGATGCACCTGCGGAGGAAACGCCGCTCGACATCATGACGCTGGCGGGCGCGCTCGGTCAGGGGCTCGACGGCATCTGTGCCAGCATGGTGCGCCTGCCGCTCGGCTGGGCCGGAGAAAGCTGGCATTTCCGTCATCCGCTCGATTTTCTGGGCTATGACGGCGGCGGCGGTATCGGTTCGGGGCCGGGGATGCTGATCGGTGCGGCGCTGGCGCTCAAGGACAGCGACCGCCTGCCGGTTGCGGTGCTGGGCGATGGCGATTTCATGATGGCGGCCTCGGCCTTCTGGACGGCGGCGCATTACGGCACGCCCTTCCTGGCGGTGGTGTCCAACAACCAGTCGTTCTACAATGACGAGGTGCATCAGGAACGTGTCGCCGTGGAGCGCAACCGTCCGGTCGAGAACAAATGGATCGGCCAGCGGATCGGCGATCCCGATATCGACATCGCGGCCGTTGCGCGGGCGCAGGGCTGTGAGGGGATCGGGCCGGTGTCGACCGCGGGCGAGCTTGTGGAGGCGGTGCGCAAGGGCATCGAGATGGTCAAGGCGGGCAAAAGCGTCGTGATCGACGCCCATGTGCAGCCGGGCTACAACCCGAATATGGTCGCTGGTCTGACCCGGAGCGAGTGAGCGGTTCTCAAGACTGGCTTGCGGTCGGACGGTCGCAAGGGAGGTCTGGTTCGTATCCGGGCCAGCCTCCGCCAAATAAACCATCGGAAATATCGAGGCGAAAATCAGGGTGAGATCAGTCCCGGATTAACGCCTTGATCCGTATGGCGCAGAAGCGATTGTACCTGTTTCCCCAGGGATACGGGTTCTGAAGCTGTGCCGATCTGCTGTGGCATTTGATACACTTGGCAAAGCCTGATAATTTTGCTTTGTATAGCGTATGACAGATCAATCCACATGCACCGAAGACCTGAACGACCTGCCGGAGGCGGATGAGCGTCTCGCCCGATTGGTGCGACTGGCGGCCCGCGGCTTTAACCGTTCTCTGCAAATGCGACTTGCGACGCAGAATGTAACATTCGGGCAGTGGATTTTCTTTCGTATCCTCTGGCAGGAGGACGGTCTGTCGCAGCGTGAGTTGAGCGATCGCGCACATCTGACGGAGCCGACAGCGCATAGTGCCCTGACGAAAATGGAAGAGTTGGGGTATATCGTTCGGCGCAACATCGAGGGAAACCGGCGTCGACAGCATGCGTTTTTGACGGAACGGGGCTGGCAGTTGCGGGGGCTGCTTGAACCGCTTGCAATCGAGGCAAACGAGGTTGCGGTAGAAGGGCTGACCAAGGATGAACAAATTAACCTGAAGCGCAGTCTCGCGAAAATGATCAGGAACCTCGAACAGGATGAGAAAGACGCTGTGCGTCGGGGGATTCGGGTCCCTCCGACCAAGGGAATGGGCGTCTGACCAGGACCTGACAAACTTTCAAAGATCAATCTGCGACACGGTTTGATTTCAAACAAGCAACATTGCCGTGTTGCGTGAAAGCTACCGATTTTCCAGAATTTATGACGCAGATATCTTGCGATATTTTCGACAAGGCCCGAGGCCGAGTGCGTGTTGCGGCAATCACGATTTTTTTTGTTACCTTAGGCGGGATACATGCACCGGGGGGGGGGCTGTACCTTCTGGGATTGCTTCCCTTTCTGTTTGCCTGGGTGCCCGGAACTTTATGATCTTTCAGCATTTTGACTTCATTAAGTTAACATAGATTCAAATGATAGGTTCATGCTTTTCGGGCGCGAAAAAAGGCATTTTTCTGACGATCTGAAGCTAGTTCCCTATTTGCTTGTGTAACTATTGACGGACCATGTGGGTGTATCTATAAGTAAGAAGATAGATATCTAAGACTATGGAGGAGGCTTGGATATCGCGACTGCTAAAAATTTAAAGGGAGGAAAAATGAAACACAAATTGACCACTTTTTTCGCTGCGATCGGCATTTGTGCGATCGGGAACTCTGCGGTTGCGGACAGCGTCAACGTGACGCTTTCGGGGGGTAACCCGTCCGGGCTTTGGTCCTTGCTTGGGGCCGGTGTGGACCGGGCCGTCAAAGCTAGCGATCCTGATGGTGTCGTGACCTATCAGGCGACCGGCGGCGGTTTTGCCAATATCGGTCTGCTTGCTGCCGACAGAACGGATCTTGGTCTTGCGCACGATGCTGAGATCAAGCTGGCGCTGTCCGGTGAAGAGCCGTTCCGCGAACCGATCACCAATCTTCAGGCCATCGGTTACATGTATAACTGGGCGCCGATGCATTTCTTTCTGAAGAAATCCATCGCCGATGAATACGATATCGACAGCCTTGACGATCTTGCGAAAGCCGATGTGGGCATTCGTGTCGCCATGAACAACTCGGGCAATGTGACGGCCAACATGACCGCTTTCATGCTGGACGCTGCTGGCTTTGACGAAGAGACGATCAAGGAAAACGGCGGCACAGTCGTGCGCGGTGGGTCCGCGCAACAGGTTGACCTGCTAGCCGATGGTCGCACGGATATGGTGATCAACGGGATTTTCGTTGGCCATTCGTCTTTCCTCAGTGTCGACAAGAACAACGACGTCGTTCTGTTGACTGTTCCTCAGGATGTTATTGAAAAAACAAATGAAAAATTCGGCACGGGACCCTACACGATCCCTGCCGGGAGCTATACGCATCAGGCGGATGAGGTACAGACCGTCGCACTCGGGGCCCTGCTGGTCACATCTGACGCTTTGGAGGAAGAGACGGGCTATGCGATTGCTCATAGCATTGTCGATAACATGGACCAGATCCGCTCCGTGCACAGCGCGATGCAGATGCTGACACCGGAACTGCTGGTTTCGCAAGAGACACTTCCGTTCCATCCGGGCGCGGAGCGCGCCTACAAGGAACTTGGGCTGATCGAATAAGATCAACGTATAAACCAGGTCGGCGCGCGGGGCCATGTGCGCCGACTTTTCCGATGAGGTTCGAGGATATCTGTGACTTGCTAGGGCGACGCGAAACGCATGTCGGCCATCGGGTTATGGTTTTGGCGTTATACGTAAATACGCATGATTGCGCCATTAAATATAGATATCTAAGATAATTGTAGTGTTCACGCTGCGAAAAGTGCCATGCGGGAGATGCACATATCCCGCTTTGTGGGCATCATCATGAAGAAAAGGGAGGAAAAGATGGAAGTATCTAGGACGGCCTTCAAATCTGACATGAATATATTTGGCTGCTCGGGCCAGAGGGTCATGTCCGAGCGCGTAGTGTCGGGGCAGGGAGGCTTGGCAAAGGACGGATTCTTTCACAACACTGCCGCACAACCCCTGCTCGACGCCCGATGCCCGGTGATGGGCTTTGGCGCGGATCGACAGATGCACGATACACATATGACACGCGGGGCGGTGGCACTATGAACATTCCCTCGCTTACCGAAACCGGCCGTCGCCGGAAGCTTGCTTCCACCATGCGAACGGTTGTCATCGTTCTCGCGGCCGCTTTCGCGCTATGGGTTATCTATGCGAACCTTTTCGTTATTTCCGACCCGCTGATCCTCGGCATCCTGTTCATTTCGGGCATCTTCACAATTCTCTTTCTGGCCATCGGAGCGACGGCCAGAGCCCCGGATGACGTCCCGATTTACGATTGGATATTCTCCGCATTGAGTCTTGCCTGCGGCATCTATTTTTACGTCAATGCCGGGGTCGTCGCCGATCGTATCAGCCTGCTCGACCAGTTTACGCCCGATCAGCTCTTCTTTGGCTCTTCCCTGTTGTTCCTGACGCTTGAGGCGACCCGGCGCACGACAGGCCTCGGTCTGACCGGCGTGGTTTTGCTGTTCCTGATCTACAACCTGTTCGGATATCTGCTGCCGCCGCCCTTCGGGCACCGGGTCAGCGAGTTCAGCTATCTCCTCGACGTTCTCGTGTTCACGACCGATGGTCTGTTCGGTGTGCCGATCCAGGTTGTGGCCAGCTATGTGTTCCTGTTCGTGATGTTCGGAACCTTTCTGTCCAAGGCCGGTGGGGGTGATTTCTTTTTCAACCTCGCTTCTCTGGTCACCGGGCGTGCACGGGGCGGCCCGGCCAAGATCGCTATCATTTCTTCGGGTCTCTACGGCACCATGTCGGGCAGCCCGACCTCGGATGTCGTCGCGACGGGCTCGATCACCATCCCGGTGATGAAACGCCTGGGCTACAGCGCGCGTTTTGCCGGTGCGGTGGAAGTTGCTGCGTCAACCGGCGGCAGCGCCATGCCTCCGATCATGGGCTCGGCAGCCTTCATCATGGCCGAGTATTCCGGGATTTCCTACAATGAGATCGTTTTCGCGGCCCTGTTGCCCGCTTTGATCTACTATGGTGGGGTGTTCTCTCAGGTGCACCTGCGGGCCGTGCGGCTCGATCTGCGTCCTTCCGAGGATGAGGTCCCGTCCGTTGCGGACACTTTCAGAACCGGCTGGGTTTTCCTTTTGCCGATCATCGGCATCGTGGTCGCGCTGATGTTGGGATATTCCCCGACGTTCACGGCGGGCGTCGGTGTGGTGGCGACCATTCTGGCCTCGCTGATCCTGAAAGAGACCCGTATGACGCCCTGGCAAATTCTGGAAGGGCTCGGAACGACGACGCTGCAGATCCTGCCCGTGGCAGGGGCCTGTGCGGCGGCCGGTCTCGTGATCGGCGGTCTCTCGATGACCGGGCTCGGTATGAAATCCGCCAATGTCATCCTGGAACTCAGCAACGGTCAGCCGATCCTGACTTTGGTGATCGCAGCTGCCGTGACCATCGTTCTCGGTCTGGGTATGCCGACACCGAGCGCCTACATCCTTGCTGCGGTTCTCGTTGGGCCTGCTCTGGCCAAGCTCGGGTTTCCCGTGCTTCCCAGCCAGATGTTCCTGCTCTACTACGCAATCCTGTCGGCTCTGACACCGCCGATTGCCGTGGCTGCGATTGCGGCTTCCGCGATTGCCGATGAAGACCCGTTCAAGATTGCCTTCTCCGCTGTTCGGCTGGCTGTAATCGGTTTCCTTCTGCCGTTCGCCTTCGTGTGGAACCCGGCGATCCTGTTGATGTCCGATCCTTTGATCAACACGCTTGCCATCGTCGGTGCGGTCTCTGCGACGCTTGCAATCGCCTGTTCTTTGGAGGGGATGGTCAAAACGGACCTGAGCACTCTGGAACGTTTGCTGCTGACGATCGGAGCCGTTGGCGCCGTGAGCCCTTTCCCGCTTCTGGCTGTGGCAAGCATTGCCTTGGTCATTGCTGTACTCGGGCGACAGTTCTTCTTTTCCACTCCGGTCGCGGCCGGCGGGAAGGAAGAGACCTGAGACCGGCATATTCTCAGAAGAAAGTGGCCACCCTGTCAGGGTGGCCACAACATTTTAAGGCGTTTCGGAATGCAGGCATGGCGCATGCCCATGACGAAACGTTGTGTAAAAGTCGTATGATGCAATGATTATGAGACTTTCCGTGCATGATACGCCGTCTGCAGGGGGAAAAATGTCCGCAAATACCAAGAGCGCAAACAAGCGTGAGGCCGGGAGTGTCTCGGGGTTCACCCTGTCTTTCGGTGTCGCGCCGGATCGCGCGGCTCCTGTCGCACAAATTTGCCGTGATGTTGTCGCTGCGGATGTTTCCCGCCACCCCTTGGTGTCCTTTCTGCAATTTGCCGAGCAACGGGGCGCCGAGCGGCATGGTTTTTCCATCAGTGCCCGTGGATGCCGTCTTGTTGCCGAGATGCCGGAGTTGCCTGAACGTCTGGCGCAGGCCATCAGGAGCCGGATGGCGTCGATGCCGGAGACTCCGCCGCTCGATATAGAGATCGCGTATCTGAGCGCAGACAAAGACAAACCGCCGCGTCCGGCACCGGTCTGGAAGCGTTGGGCGCTCAGTATGATTGGCGTTTATCCCTTGCTGGTGGCTTTGTTCTATTTGCTGCAACCGATCACGGCGCAGCTGCCGGTGCCGGGGGCGTTGTTTCTGGTTGCTCTGGTGTTGACTGGGCTAAACACAGGTTACGTCCTGCCGTTCCTGAACCGGCGTCTGGGGGGTTGGCTTTCGCGGTAAACCTGATACCGCTGGCGTCGAAAATGCTGTCGCCGCGCACATGTTTTATACTGCGCAGGTTGTTGACAGAATAAACTTAGATAACTAAGATTGATGCGAGTTCTGAAAATTGATTCATCGTCGTATGGAGGAGGTCATATGCTAACACCCGAAGAGAATGAACTGCTGACCCGCGTGACGGGAGATGCACCGATGGCGCAACTCATGCGTCAGCACTGGACACCTGTCTGTCTGATCGAAGAGGTGGCAGAGCCCGATGGAAAGCCGCTTCGGGTCGAGGTGCTGGGTGAAAGCTATGTCGCTTTTCGTGACACCAATGGTCGGCTTGGCATGCTTGACGAGCTCTGCCCGCACCGCAAAGCCTCGCTGGTCTATGGCCGCAACGAGGAATGCGGTCTGCGGTGCCTGTACCACGGCTGGAAAATGGATGTGGACGGCAACGTAGTGGCGATGTCCTCCGAGCCCGAGGGCAGCCCGCTCATGGACAAGGTCAAACAGCGCTCCTATCCGGTGCGTGAATGGGGTGGCTTCGTCTGGGCCTGGCTCGGCGACAAGGATGAGATGCCCGAATTCCAACCGCCGGCTTTTGCCCCGACGGAGGACACCCCGGTCGCAATCCTTAAAATTCGCGTTCCGGCCAACTGGGCACAGATTCATGAAGGTCAGATCGACAGTGCGCATTCGTCTTCGCTGCACTCGTCCACTATGGTTCCTGCCCGGGTCGAAGGCGCCGCGGCCGATGACAAATCCTGGTACCGGCCCTCGACCGACAAGGCACCGCGGATGCAGACCGAAACCACCAGCTACGGGTTTCACTATGCGGCGATCCGCAAGCCGATCAAGAATGCGGCGACGCATCATTACCTGCGCATCACCGAATTCATCGCGCCCTATTACTCGCTGATCCCGCCGAACAACAACTACAAGGTGGCCAGCGTGATCGTGCCGATCAACGACGATGAAACGGCCTTCCACTTCCTCGCTTTCGGGGGTCCGAACGTGCCATCGACCGAGGAATGGCGCAAATTCGCCCATGCCGTTCCCGGCGTGGATGTGGATCACAAATGGCGGACGCTTCGGACGCTCGAGAACGACTTCCTGCAGGATCGCGAGCGGATGAAAGAGGGTCACTTCACGGGTGTCGACGGTATCCCGAACGAGGATATTGTGATGTGGGTGTCGATGGGCAGCCGCGTGCAGCGCCACACCGACGTGTTGGGCGCCTCGGATCTTGCGATCGTCGAGTTTCGCCGTCTAATGGCGGATGCGGCCAAGAAGGTTGCCGAGGGCGGAGAAGCTATCGGCACTGGTTCCGAGGTCCCGCAAGCCAAGATCGCCTCTCATGAGGGGGTTTACCCGAAAGAGGTCGACTGGCGCACACTCGTCGATACGTCCGGAGCCACAGAGGCCGCCGAGTAATCATTGATCATATTTCTCCCCAATTCGCCCGGCTTTCTTGTCGGGCGGATTTTTATGTATATCCGAACCGCGCGGTACGCCCGGCGGCGGAGTTGTAATCCCGAGATATGAGATACACCGGAAACCAGGCCATGAAGGCCATAAATATCGACGATCTGCGCTGCCGCGCGCAGGCCCGACTGCCCGCTGTCGTGTTCGATTATCTGGATGGCGCTGCCGAAGACGAGATCACGCTTCGGGCCAACCGGCAGGCTTTCGAGCGCATTCATCTGCAGCCCCGCATTCTTTCGGGTGGGGATGTTGATCTGACGACGAAGATTTTCGGCCAGCGCTATTCCACCCCCTTACTGATCGGCCCCACCGGATTGAACGGGCTTTACTGGCCGCAAGGGGATGTGCATCTGGCGCGTGCGGCGGATGAGGCAGGGATTGGTTTCGCGCTGTCCACGGCGTCGAACACCTCCATGGAAGAGATCGCCAGACAGGGCTCCGCACCGCAGTGGTTTCAGCTTTACCCATGGGGTAAGCCCGATTTTTCAAAAGCACTGATCGATCGTGCCGCCGCCGCCGGATATTCCGCACTGATGATCACGGTGGATTCGCTGGTCGGCGGAAAGCGTGAGCGTGACCTGAGACATGGGTTCTCACATGAAATCAAAATGAGTGCTCCGATCCTTCTCGACGGTTTGATGCACCCGAGATGGCTGACGTCCGTATGGCTGGGTAAACACCGGCCCCGGTTCGAAAACCTGACGGCGTTTCTGGGGGAGGGGGCCAGCGACAAGGAGTTGGCGGACTTCACCCGCTCGCAGCGCAATCCGAATTTCTCATGGGACGATGTGCGACGTATCCGAAAACAGTGGAGCGGACCGCTTCTGATCAAAGGAGTGATGTGTGCCGCCGATGCCTTGCGGGCGCGCGATGAGGGGGTGGACGGTGTGGTGGTCTCAAACCACGGGGGACGCCAGCTTGACGGAGCGCCTGCGACGCTGTCGGTTCTCGAAGAGATCGCGGATCGGTTGGGCGATAGCGCGACCGTGTTGCTCGATGGCGGGATACGGCGGGGCAGCGATGTCGTGAAGGCGCTTGCGCTGGGAGCGCAGGGCGTTCTTCTGGGACGTGCTCCGCTTTACGGTCTGGCGGCTGGCGGGCATGTCGGGGTTGCGCGGGCGCTGTCGATTCTTGAGGAAGAAATACGCCGAACCATGATTTTTACCGGCTGTCGCAGGCCGCAGGACTTGGATCGCCGGGTGCTTGTGGGCTCTGAGATGCGGTGATGCCTACTGGTGGCCAGATGAAATGGCCGGGACGGATTTATCTGAGCCAAAACACTGGACGAACAAGGGGTTCGAATGTTGACTTCATCAACTTAGCTATCTAAGTTGATGGGGTGCTGCGAACAGATCGGGAGGATTTTATGGAGCAAATAAAAATGCGCGTCGACAAACGACGCGATTTAACGCCAAGCATCTCTGAATTCACTCTGGTGCCGGTCGAGGCCGTTGATTTGCCGGATTTTGCACCGGGGGCCCATATCACTCTGGAAACGCCTTCGGGAGCGATGCGCCGGTATTCCCTAGTAAACGATGGGGAAACACCCAAGGAATACGTGATCGCAGTCAAACGTGAGCCGCAGTCGCGCGGCGGATCGGCGTCCATGCACGAGGACGCACAGGAGGGAACCGAGCTCAATATCGAAGCGCCGGAGAACGATTTCCCACTGACCGATGTGCAGAAATACCTGCTGATCGCGGGCGGTATCGGCATTACGCCGATCTATGCCATGGCGCGCTACCTCGATAAAAAGGGCAAGGCGCTCAGGATCATTTATGTCAGTCGGAGCGCGGAAGAGTCCGCCTATCTGGACGAGTTGAACGCTGTTTTCGAAGGCCGGATCATCGTTCACCATGACAATGGCGATCTCGATCAGGTCTATGATTTCTGGGACGATCTGGTGACGCCCCGGGCCACGCATGTCTTCTGCTGCGGACCCAAACCCTTGATGGAAGAGATTAAGGCCGTGTCGGGTCACTGGCCCGAGGGACGTATCCATTTCGAGGACTTCAAACCCGTCGACGTCGTACGCGACGATGATGTGCCTTTTGAAGTCGAATTGAAGAAAAGCGGTGAAGTCGTGAAGGTTCCCGAGGACCGCTCGATTCTCGAAGCGCTGCGGGATGCCGGCTTTGCAACCTCCAGCTCCTGTGAGAGCGGCACCTGCGGCACCTGCAAGACCCGTCTTCTGAGTGGTGATGCCGATCATCGGGACATGGTTCTGATGGATGAGGAAAAAGACGATTATGTGATGATCTGCGTGTCGCGCGCCAAGTCGGGGAGGCTGGTTCTTGACCTCTGATCCCGTCCGTCTTGGCGTTGCTGGGCTGGGGCGTGCTTTCATGCTCATGGTGCCGACCTTCGATGCCGATCCGCGTGTCAAACTCGTGGCCGCTGCTGCCCCCCGCGAAGAAAGCCGTGCGGCTTTCGTCCGGGACTATGGCGGCGCGGCATATGAAACGGTCGATGAATTATGTGCCGACCCTTCGGTCGAGGCGATCTACATCGCCACACCGCATCAGATGCATATAGATCATGTGCTGGCTGCGGCGCAGGCGGGCAAACATATTCTGGTGGAAAAGCCTCTGGCCATCTCCATGGAGGATGCCGAGCGGATGGTGCGCGCCGCCGACGAGGCCGGTGTGCATCTGATCGTCGGTCCGAGCCATAGCTTTGATCCCCCGTGGATCTGGCCGCGCGCCTGATCGAAAGCGGGGAGTTCGGTCAATTGCGGATGATTCAGGCGCTGAATTATACCGATTTTCTCTATCGCCCGCGTCGCCCCGAAGAGTTGCGCACCGAAGAAGGGGGCGGGGTCCTGTTCAGCCAGGCCATTCACCAGATCGACGTGGTGCGGCGGCTGGCCGGTGGCATGGCCAAAAACATCTACGCGATGACCGGCGCTTGGGATCCAAAACGTCCGACAGAGGGTGCGTTTACCGCCCTTATGAGTTTCGAGACGGGCTGTGTCGCCAATCTGACCTATTCCGGCTATGCGCATTTTGATAGCGACATCTGGATGAACGATGTCGGAGAATTGGGCCAGCCGAAAAAGACGGGGGCCTATGGCGGAGCCCGCCGTGCGCTCATGAACCTCAACCCCGATGACGAAGCCCGGCTCAAAGCTACACGGACCTTCGGCAGCGGGACGACGATCGAGGCATCGCATAACGAACATTTTGGTCCGGTCATCGCTTTGTGTGACCGTGCCGATCTCAAACTGACGCCGGACGGGATCGAAGTTTTCGGTGACACCGAGCGGCACTTCATCGAAGCCCCCTTTGGGCCCGCCCCCCGCCGAACCGTGCTCGACGCTGTGGTCGATGCGGTGCGCAAGGGCACGGCGCCGGATCAAACCGGCGCATGGGGGCTCGCAAGCCTTGAGGTTTGCCACGCAATCCTGACATCCGCCGCTGCCGGCCAACCGGTCGACTTGCAGTATCAGTGCAGAACGAAACACGAGGAACCGACAGAATGACCAATCTCAAGCTATCTCTGGCCATGGGCAATTACGACAGGACGCGGGCCATCGTGGATGGCCGGGTGCAGATCGACGGCGTCGATCCCATTCCGATGCTATTGTCGCCGGAGGAAATGTTCTTTCGCGCCTTCCGGCACGAGGCCTTCGATATCAGTGAAATTTCGCTGTCGTCCTATTCCATCTCGGTCGCGCGGGGGAACCCGCATTATGTGGCGATCCCGGTCTTTCTGAGCCGGGCGTTCCGGCATACTTCGGTCTATATCCGCACGGACAAAGGCATCGAGAAGCCCGAGGACCTGAAGGGCAAGCGCATCGGGATCGCTGAATATCAGCTCTCAGCCAACGTCTGGGTGCGTGGCATCCTGGAAGAGGATTACGGCGTCAAACCCTCCGATATCACTTGGGTGCGCGGCGGCATGGACACGCCCGGACGGCCTGAAAAGATCAAGGTGCAACTGCCCGACGATATCACCATGGTCGATGCCCCCGAAGGGGCCACGCTCAACAGCATGCTGGAAGCGGGCGAGATCGACGGGTTTATCGGTCCGCGCTGGCCGCGCTGTTTCTCCGAAGGTCATCCGCATGTCGGGCGGCTGTTCGCGGACAGCATCACGACGGCCGAAGATTATTTTAAACGAACGAAGATTTTCCCGATCATGCATGTGTTGGGTGTGCGTCGCAGTCTCGCCGAAGAATATCCGTTCCTGCCCGCGGCCTTGCTCAAGGCCTTTACCCAATCGAAACGATTGGCCGAAGAGGCCCTGTCGGACACCTCGGCGACCAAGGTCACCATGCCCTTTGTCGAGGACAACCTGAACCGGGTGCATGCGCTGATGGGCAAAGACCCCTGGAGCTATGGGGTTGCTGACAACGCTCATGTACTCGACCGTTTCCTAGACTATCATGCCAGCCAGGGTCTGTCGCCGCGTCGCGTCAAGATCGAGGAACTGTTCCATCCGTCCACGTTGGAAGCCTACAGCCTTTGAGGGGATAGTCGAAATGGAAGAATATAAACCCGGCGATATCGTCGAAATCGAGACGGACGATGGGCTGGCCTATGTGCAGGTCACCCATGCGCACCCAAGCTATCCGCCTGTCGTGAAATTCCTGAACGGGCCGTATCAAAAGCGGCCCGATAACGTCGCTAGCCTTTTTTCCGGCAAAGAGGAAGAGTCCATTGCAATGGTGCCGCTTGCCGGTGTGCTGAAAAAGCTCAATCTGCCGCATAGCAAGATCGGAGAGGCCGAGATTCCTTATGGCGAACGCAAATTCCCGATGTTCCGCATGCCTGTGCGCGGCAAGCAGGGCGAGATTATCTATTGGTGGTTCTGGGACGGGCAGGGGCTGAGTTATTCTTCCGAGCTTGATGAAGCGCAAAAGAAAATGCCGCTGCGTGAGGTGATGGCTTCGGATCGTTTCCTGCAAAAAATATGTGAAGGGGCCCGCTGATCAACAGCGGCATGTCGGAGGCATTCCCATGATAGCGGTTTTCGGGGGGCTTCTGGCCGTATTCGGAGCTTTTTGTTATGCGTTGAGTTCTGTTGCCATCGTCAAGAGTGCTCAATCCGCCCGGGGACGCGGCAACGATGTGTTCCTGTCCATTGTCACGACCGCCACGGTCTCCGGGGGGCTCTGGCTTTTGATCGGCCCGCCGCTGCCCGAATATGGGTCGGCGGTCTTTCTCGGCGTGGGCTATTTTGTCCTCGCCGGGCTTTTGGGAAATGTTTTGGGGCGACTGACGCTTTTTCGGTCGGTGGAACTAGCGGGAGCGATCGAAACCGGGCTGATCCGCAGACTCATTCCGGTTTTCGCCGCCGTTTTGGCCTTTTTCTTTCTTGGAGAGGTGATGACCCCGGCGATCATGGTCGCCTTTCTTCTGGTCACCACGGGCGTGGTCGTGATGATGACAAGCCCGTCGCGCCGTTCGGGTCTTCCCGGCGTCATTTCAGAGCGTCCCGCTGCGGAGCGGCAAAAGGGGCGTTTGCTGGCTCTTGGATCGGCTGGGGGCTACGGCAGTTCTCTGGTCGCGCGCAAGATGGCCATGCAATACTTGCCCGATCCGCTCGCCGGAGTGTTCGTTGGCGCATTGACTGGATTGTTCTGGTTTGGTGCGTCTGCGATTTTGCGTTACAGCCCTCAGACACAGCTTCGCGCCCTGCTGGAGAAACCGAGCGGCTGGCAGCTTTTGGCTGCCGTGGCGATGAGCACGGGGCAGATCACGTTGTTTTTTGCCTTGATGTTGGCCGATGTGACCGTGGTCGCGCTTATCTCGTCTGTCGAAATGTTCTTTGCCGTCTGGTTTGCGGCTTATGTCTTCAAAACCGAAAACCGCCCCGGACGCAGGTTCTACCTGTCCTCTGCGATGGCCGGGACAGGGGTGATCCTGCTGGCCCTCGCTCCGGTTCTGTCATGATCTCGGTTTCCCGAGCGCTGCTCAGGTGGCGGTCGAGAGAGTTTTGATGATTTTGTCCAGCGAAGCGAAAAGCTGGAGCAATTCGCCCTCGTCGAAATTTTCGGAGGCGAGTCTGGCGGCGACTTTGGCCGAGGACATGGCCTCGTCGATTTTCTTATGCCCCTCTTCCGATAGGCTGACGATGATCATGCGCCTGTCCTGTTTATGACGTTCGCGGCGGATGAGGTTTCTCTGTGCGAGCTCGTCAAGGACACGCGTCGATGAGGCTTTTTCGATGCCGAGCTGTGCGGAGAGTTCCGATTGGCTGAGGCGTCCTTCTTCTTTCAGTGTCCTGAGATGGATGTATTGCGCCATGCTCAGATCAGAATCGATCAAACGCTTTTGCAACAGCTTGCCATAGAGATGATTGGCGAGGCGAAGGGACGCGCCCAGCCCGCGTTTTTGCGAGGGGGATTCACCTATGACATTGTTATTCATCATTATTTTAGGCCCTTAAATTCTTGACGAAACCTAAAGCATTCCATATAGTAAGACAATCTTACTATGTTAACAGTAAGATTTGCTTACTATAACGGAGGAGAGTGTATGCCTGAAAAACTGTTGTGTGCCTCATCGGATATCAGCGAGACTACTGCGAAAATCTGTGAGCTCGAAGGTGTGGAGATCGGTGTGATCCGTCACAAAGGAACGGTCGTGGCCTATCGCAACGTCTGCCCTCACCAGGGTGGGCCGGTGTGCGAAGGGCTCAAGATGCCCAAGGTCTGTGTCGAATTCGACGAAGAGCGTCGCCCGCTCAAGCAAAGCTTCGATACGGACGAAATGCATTTCGTGTGCCCCTGGCACGGTTGGGAATTCAAGATCGAAACCGGCGAGGCCCTGGGCGACCCGAAAATTCGTCTCAATCGCTACAAGGTGATTGAGCGGGATGAAAACATCTATGTCGAAGTTTGAAAAAATGACCCCGCAAACCAATACGCTGGACGCCTCTGTCGATGATGTGCTTCGTGCTTTGCGTGCGCCTGATGGCGATGGGCTCAGCCTTACACAAATGCAATCCCTTCTGGCTGGGTTGATCCGCGTTTATGCCGGTCTGCGCGAAAGCGACAAGGATCTGGCAGCTTTCCCGAACGACAGCGATGTCTCGGCGACCGAAGTGGCCATTGCCACCACCGGCCTGCTCGAAGCGGCCGATATGGCGGCGTTCGAACTGGGCATGTGGCAAACGCTGAAAAATTAAGGACAGGGAGCGATACCTCAAATGTCACTGACACCTAACGCACTGAACTATAGCTCTGACAACGATCCTGCGATCAAGGAATTCAACACGACGAAGCTGTTGAAAAATGCTCGCAAACAGGCGGAAGAGCGCAATTACAAAGACTTCTTCATTTGTGATGTGGACAGCCACCATTACGAAACCGAGGCCCTGCCCGAAATCCTCCAGTACATGGATGATCCGGTCATGCGGCATCTCGGTTTGTCGGCGGGCAATGTCGGGCGTGCCAGCCTTATTCCTCAGGCCATCGGATCGCAGGACATGGCCGGGCGCGTGACGCGCTATGCCGGGCGCAACAAGGAAAAAGTGCCCGAAAGTCCGCATCGCGACATCACCCTGACCCGTCGCTGGATGGATGCCATGGGGGTGGATGTGGCTTGCCTTTTCCCGACGCCGATGCTGTTGCTGGCGACCCATCCGCAGCCGGAGGTCGAGGTCAACATGGCCCGCGCCTATAACAGATGGCTCTGCGAGCGCATTCTGGAAGAGGACAAACGCATCTGTTCGATGGTCTACCTTCCGATGAACGAGCCGCATGAAGCCGAGAAGATGATCGACGAATTCGCTGAACGCAAGGGCGTCGTCGGCTTCCTATCTACCGGCTATCTGAAACGGCCTGTGCATGACAATGCCAACATGCGCATCTTTGCTAAGCTGGAAGAGCACGGCAAACCTCTCGGCTTCCATGCAGCCTATCACTGGGCGGATTCGTCGCTGGCGCAGTTGAACAAATTCATCTCGGTGCACGCGCTCGGATTCAGCTTCTGCAACATGATCCACATGACGAACTGGGTGCTGAACGGGATGCCGGAACGCTTCCCGAAACTGAAAACCCTCTGGATCGAAAGCGGGTTGGCCTGGGTGCCGTTCCTGATGCAGCGTCTGGACAACGAATACATGATGCGCACCTCTGACGCGCCGCTTTTGAAGAAAAAGCCCAGCGACTACATGCGCGAGATGTTCTATTCGTCGCAGCCGATGGAGCTTGTCGACAACCGGGAGGCGCTGGAAGTGACGTTCAAGATGATGAACGCCGAGTCGCAGTTGCTCTATTCGTCGGACTATCCGCATTGGGACATGGATCTTCCGAGCACGATCTACGATCTCCCGTTCCTGAAGGAACAGGCCAAGCGGGATATTCTGGGCGGTAACGCTCTGAAGCTCTTCAATATCGAGCCGACGATGTCGGACTGGAAACTCGAAGCGCGCAAAAAAGGCTGACACCAGGCGATGCGACCGGTTTCGTGCCGGTCGCAATCTATGAGCGCTAGATGAAGCGCGACCCCTATTGCCTCCGAAGGTAGGGGGAGTTCTATCTCGGCCAGTATTCTTTTCTGGAAGACTGCTAAAGGGGTTTTCTAACCAAGGTATTTTCCGGGCGTATTGTTGAGTTGTTTCAGCTCATGGTCTGGCATCCGTGTGATGTCTCGCTTGGGCCTATAGCTCACCCAGTCGATCAATAACAATAATTGGTGAAGCAGACCCGAAAATGTAATATACTTAACGGGTCTGTTCCTTCGCACGTCACACCTTTGTCTACTCGGATAAAGATCGTGCAGCCCGGCATAGACTTTTCGGTCTCTGCAAAGCTGGTTGCTGACCTTGGATTGATCGCTCTCAAAGCCCCAACAGTTTCGGTAGGTCAGCCATATCGGTTAGCCGTCGCGCACCGAAGAGGTCGTCTGGTTTCAATGCCGTCTTTGGGACATAGGCAAAACAAGTCATAGCAGCATTGAAAGCCGCTTCAAATCCGCTCACGCTGTCCTCGACTACCACGCAGTTTTCCGGCGCAACGCCATTCATTTTGGCCGCATGTAAAAACACATCAGGCGCGGGTTTGCTGGCGCCGACATCATAAGCTGAATACATTTTTCCTTCAAACCAGGAAAGCAGCCCTGTCTGTTCCAGCGTGACATGCATCTTTGCCAGGAGCCCATTGGAGGCAACGCAGAGCGGTATGCCAGCCGACGAAATCAACGCCACCGCCTCACGGGCACCCGGGATCGGCGTGACGTCTGTCCTAAGAGCGTCGAGAACTCTGTTGTAGAAATCCTGCGGCCATTTCTCTGGAAGGCGCAATCCCCTGTCACTCACGTAACGTTCGACATCATGTCTGCTCTTACCGACGAACAGATTGCAGCATTCGACGAGTGACAGGCGTGCGCCAGTCGAAAGCAAGTAAGTATGCAGGACGCGATTGAAGGTCGGCTCAGAGTCGACGAGCACACCATCACAGTCGAAGATCACGAGTTTGGGAGTAAGTTGAGAAACTGGCAATGTCGGGCCCCCGTCCTCTTTGTTTGGGAGTAATCGTCCGAAACGGCTTGGAGGATTTCACGTCATGTATTGGCATTGCGCCCGGCATCAACCCTTCTAACGCTCAGTCATGTGTTGTCGCGAAACCAGAATAGATGAACACGCCTCGTTTGTCCCGTGCAGTCATCCGAATTGGGTAGAACTTACAAGCGTCACATATCGATGAGCGCCTTATGGAAGAGGAGGTCGCGGGAATTCGGACCAGCGTTTAAGGTGGGTCGCATGATGAAAGAGACGATCCACGATGGCAAAGAGAAAAACCACTCGCTTGATTTCAATGAGCTACTCCCCATCTCTTGGACAGAATTTGGCGAGATCTGGATGCTTGATCAGCTTGCGTTGTCGCGAACGTCGGTCATCGGCTTTCAACTGAGCAGCAGCGCCATAGTAACCCGCGTATTTCGGCAGGCTCTCGTCGACAAAATAGTTCCGCTTTAATTCACGGTAGGGCGTCGCTTTCGAGCGCTTCAACACACGCGCCATCTCACGGACAGGAACTTTAGCACTCAGCCAGCGCTCGATTTTACGCCGTTCTTCGATGTTCAATTGCTTGTAGGAGCCAGACATGGCACAATCTCCTAATTAGATAACCCATTGATTTATAATAGGAGTCGCAGTTCAAAGTAGCGCGCCCCTAGCTAAATTTTAGTGGCCTGTAAGGTTTATTATGTATATTATATGTGGCGATTTGTATGACATTTCGAGACTGGTATTCCCTGAGGTGGCGGCTTTGCCTATGCTGGGCGCGGATTTGCAGCGTTGAAGAGTTTTCGCGATGAGTGATTTACCTTTCGTCAATCGAACCGACGACCTGTCTGATGTGTTGAGCCTGTTGCATGGGCACTGGGACAAACCCTTTTGCTTGTTCCTCGAGGCGGCATCGGGCATCGGCAAAAGCCGCTTCATGGACGAGGTCGCCCAGCGACACGAGGGCCGCGATCTAGTACGCGTGCGCATTCGCCGCTCGCGCGGGTCGCGCCTGGAGGACGGGGTGTTCCTGACCCAGATCGCCGCCGCCCTGCAAAAGGCCGCCGAAACCGGGGCCAAGATCCTCAGCATCGAGGAGTTCAACAAGAACCTAAAGGCCTATCTGACCGACGAACACCTGGGGCTTGAGGTCGCCAACGAGCTGTTGAAGGAACTGGACGTGCCTCTGGTACGCCAGATCAAGGGCTTCTTGGAACGCCGCTTCAGCCTGGGTGAGTTCAAGCCCGAAGAGCTGTTGGACATGAACGGACAGGCCGCGGTGACCTATCTGAAACGCTATGTGCGCGCGGTGGTGGAACACCATCCAGTCGGGTTGATCCTGGAGAACATCCATCTGATCGACGAGGCGACGTTGGGGTTTCTGGTCGAAGATGTGACCTGGCGCAAGGACAGCATGGTGTTGTGTGAGATCACCCAGATCGAGGCGCAGAGCCCTTTCGTGACCTGGAGCCTGGGTGAACTGGTCGAGGAGTTCGACCGCGCAGGCTTTACCTGCAAGGCGCGGATGTTGTTGCCTCTGACCTATACTCATTACGCCGAGGTTGCGCGCAACATGGGCGTCACCAAGGACCAGCGCCTGTCGCAGGTCTATCACCAGGATGGCGGCGATCTGCGCGGGATCCACAACCTAGCGAAGGTGGTGCGCTCCGGTGCCGGGCTGAATGCCACGCAGGTTTCGGACGGCGACAGTTATGCGCAACTGTTCAAGACGATGAGTCGCGATGAACGCTTTCTGGCTGTGACCCTGCATCTGCATGACGGGGCGGCACCGGCGGCTCTCCTGGACCATTTCATGGACAGGCTGGCGGGTCAGGGGCTGGACCCCGACCAGTTGCGCGTAGCGCGCATGGAGCTGGCGTTGAACGAGATGATCACCCTGGGTGGCGGTCAGGTGGCCTTTGCCCATGATGGGTTGGCCCGCGCTATGGAAGACCTGGCGCCCCCTGCGATGGTCCAGATTGCGCGCAAGACCTGGATCGACGTTTATGGCGATCAGGCCGAGACCGACGATCAGTGGCTGTTCCAACTGCGCCTGGCGATCGAACATTGCGAGGAACATACCCTGCACCGCGCCCTGTCGAGGCTTGAGGCGATCGGCGACAACAGTCATTTCCGTGACCGCATCGTGGCGGTGTTGGAGGCCGCCGCGACCCTGTTCGGCCAGCAGATTGCCGAGGGCGCGCGGGATCTAGGCCTGTCGGGCCTGCGCAAGGTCGCTGGCCTGTTGTTTGAACTGGAAGCCTATGCTTCGGTGGCACTTCTGCTGGATCGGTTGGAGCTGTCGGGCGAGATGGATCGCCTGGCGCGGACGGCGGTCGCCGGGCGGCTGGATCAGGTCGATGAAACCCTTGCGCTGACCGCACCCGAACAGTTGGCGGGCTGTCGCGATCACACCGGGTTCGCGGTGGTGCGGCTAGCCGCGCTGGCTTCGATTCACCAACGTGATGCGGCGCTGGCGCTCTATCGCCAGGTCGTCGCCCGACCGGAAACCCCGCGCAGCCCCTATTTCCCCTATCTGCTGCGCAATGCCGATATCTTCCTGTCCTATGGCGACAGCCTGGCGCCCTTACGCCAGAGCGCCGAGCTGTTCGCGGCGCGTGGGCAGATGCGTGAGGCAGCCCATTCGCGCAATGCCCTGGGCATGCAGTTGGGCCGATTGGGGCGGCTGGACGAGGCCTCTGCCGAACTGGCCCAGGCCGAACAGATGATGACCGGCCAGGCCACAGGCCATGCGCAGATGCTGAACAATCGCGGGGTGATCCAGTTGTCGGCGGGCCAGCATGGCGAGGGCACGCGCATACTCTTCCTGCTGGCCCGCGACGGCGCGCAGGATCCGTTCGACCGGATCGTGCTGGCGCAGAACCTAGCGGTGGTCGGGGCGCTGACCGGTGATCCCGACACCGAGGCCCTGTTCGCTGCGGCCGAGCGTCTGCTGACTCATCATGCCCTGTCGAACCAGGGGCTGTGGCGCAGTCTCCACTGGAACTGGTCCCGGTGGGCCTCGGCTGCGGGCGATGCGCCCACGGCCGAGGCGCGCATGGAAAAGGCGCGCGGGATCGACATGATCCACACGGACCTTTGGCAGGCACGGCTGTTCGGCACCACCTTGCCAGACGGTGATTCCACCTTTCTGGCTGGGCAGCCTTTTCATTATTCGTTCCTGTCGAAGTGGCATTTCCCACTGGACCTGAACCGGGCTTCTTGCTCTACCGCGAACCCGTGACCTGTCGCCCCTGTGCGTGGTCGTCAAGTCGCCAAGGATATCAGGGTACGCCACATGTCGGGATACTCCACCCCCAGCGACGCCATGGATTGGGCGAAACTGGCCGTCGGGCCAAGGTGCACGTCCGGGGTCAGCTCGATCAAGCGGAACCCGTCGCGCGTCATGCGACCGTCGATGCGCATGTAGTCGACCTTTTCGAAACTGTCGAACAAGCGCCGGCAGGCGCGGAGCAGCGCGGGGTCAAGGGCATGGGTGATCGGGGTGTTTTCCGTCGGGCGGGTCAAGGTCTTTTTGACCTCCATCGACCAGATCCCGCGCGCCAGGTCAAACCCCTCGACATCCAACCGCACGGCGGCCAACTGCGCGCTGTCGCCATCCGCGCCCATCAGGCAGATCGAGACCTCGTCGCCTTCCAAGAATTCTTCGATCAGCACCGGGCAGGCCAGGGCCTCTTGCAGGGTGGCGACTTGGCGCGCAGCCTCCTCCCACCCTGGGCAGAAGGCCCGTTGGTCAATGCCGATCGAACCGCCCTCGGCCAGGGGTTTGACCACGAAGGGCGAGGTCAGGCGCGGGTCGGGTTCAAACGGTCTGCCGGGATCGACAACCTGCCCCGCCGGCCCGGCAATGCCATGGCGCCAAGCATAGCTTTTTGCCAGGTCCTTGTCCTGGCAGACGATCGCGCTGTAGGCGTCCGCTCCGACATAGCGCAGCCCCAGCCCCTCGCAGGTCGATGGCACCAGCGTGCGCCGCGTGCGCGTGCGCGTGCCTGACCACAGGCTGATAACGACCGCGTCCTCGCGCAACAGCGCGGGTGCCTGAGCGGCCAGCGCCCCTGGGCTGTCCAGGTGGGTGACGCGAAAGCCTGCGTCGGTGAGGCCGCCGACCACCGCTTTCAGGTACGTGGCTTCGGTGAATTCAAGCGTGCGATTGGCAAAGCTGGCGTCGTGCTGGGTTACCGTGTCGGCGACCAGACAAACATGCGAGGTGCTGGGGTCAGTTGTCATGGGAGAAGTCTCCGATCAATTTGGGGGTCAGGGAGGTGAGGTCGAGGGGAGCGAAGGCCACGCCGTGGGTGAACACTCCGGCATTGGTGGTGACAAAAGCCTTGCCCATCAGGCTGGCGCAGATCAGGTGACGGCGCACGAACCCGGCGCTATGCGGGTTGACCAGGCCGGGTGCCAAGCCGTTTGCGCCCAGCTCATCCGCATCAGCAAAGCGCAGGCGCCGGGTGCCCAGGGCGGCCTTGACGTTGCGCGAATGCAACCGCCGGTCGCCGGGCAGATGCACCCCGACCAGCCCGTCCGGGGTGCTGAGTACAATGGTCTTCAGCTCGTTACCCAAGAGCACGCCACGCGCGCGCGCGGCATCGTCGCAGGTGACGACCGGGGCGTGGTGAAATATCCGCAGGAAACGGAAGCCGGGCCAGCGGGACGGCACATCGGCGGGCAGGCTGGGCTGCAGCCTGGCCAGGCGTGCAAGGGTGGCATTTCCGCCAAGATTGAGGGGTTTGTTCATCGGGCCTCTTCTTTTCTGCTTGCGTTGATCCCTCTGTTCATAGAAAACGCCACCCATGCCTGTACGGGCGTGTGAACCACGTCCCACACCGCCGCATGCACATGAATGGCGGCGAACAGGGGTATGCGACGGCAAATAAGGGGCCAGACCGGCAGGCAAAGTCGCGCACAGGCGCCACCCGGTGGCTCTTCCCTAACCGTCCCGAACTGCACCAAACCGCCCCGCGCTAAGGTTAATTCTTGACGGAACACCTCGACTTGGGCGAGAACTTGCCCTCATAGGACGCACAAGGGTGTCTGGGGTGATAAGAGGGTATAAATTTTGAAACAGTCACCGAAATGGCTTTCGGATGACCCTGACGATTATCTGCATCCCCAGCACCTGGCCCCCGCGCATTTTATCCCGCCCGATTGGCAGGACGACTATGGCCGCTGGCGGCATTGCTATCTGCCCGGGGTGCGTGAAGAGGTTGCCGGGTGCTTTACCGCTATCAACTGCGCGCTGTTCATAGACATGATCAAGCCGCTGGTCGATCTGGCTGCGCGTCTGGTGCCGGATGAGGTCAAGAGCCAGGTCGCGCCGAACAACCCGGCGGATTGGACCATGCTGCCCGAGCCGCAGATCCGTCGCATCTGGCGCAACGAACGCACACTGTTTTCCAACGCCTTTCTGTTGCTGACCTGTTTGCAGATTGCCGTGTTCATCAAGGCAGGCAAGGTTTCGGGCCTGACCCTGTCCGCTGAACATGAGGTCGAAGGCCTCGATCAGCAGTCGATGGACCAGATCGAGGCAAAGTTGCGCGAGCTGGATATCGAGCACAACCAGACCCTGACCCATGGGCTGAGCCTGCACCTGTCAGTTTTCGAAACCGCGCTGCCCCGGCCCGAGCTGTGGACCCGAATTGCCGACGATCCTGCGCTTCTGTTGTCGTATAAACGGACAACGAACCAACCTCTGGCACAAGTGGCGAAGATGTTCGAGGGGTTGAAGAAGGGAAAACTGGTCAGTCTGTTGACCGCTTGGCATATTACCAAATGGTTGCGAGATACCCTACCGGACGAGCCGCCGGTTAGCTGGTGTTACTGTCACAAGCAATCGCCACGGCGTGCTGCCGTGGAAAAGGAAAGTGTGCCCTATTGCGGCCGCGAGACTGTCTTCGGCACGATCCCGACCTTGGGCCCCTGACGGAGGCACAGTGCCCTTGGACGGGGTAACCGCTCAAAAAGCTGGGAAGAGGTGGCAGTGCTTTAAATCTCGGGCCTTGCCTCTCAACTCCTCGACCGCTTGGTCAATGGCGGTCCGTTTGGCTGCCATCCTAGCGGTTTCCAGCTGCGCCAGAAACGGTTTGGCGGCAAGCATGATGATCAGGATAGGGACTATGAAGGGTTTCGGTTGGGCCTGGCGGGTCTTGAGAGTTTCTTGCCGTACGGGCAGGTCACGGCGCCACGCCTTAGTCGACGGCTTCCGTGTAAACCGAGACGGCGGCGGTAAAGCGCTGCACCTTCCTGGGGGGTAGTTTCAAGTTCGACAGGATCATGCGCAGTTTCTCAAACGGCAAGCGCCGGTAATCGGCCACGGTGACGACGTCGGGGTGATTGTGCGCAACCCGGACGGCGATGCGTTGCAGTTCGGGTTCTTCGACCAGGCTGGGCATGTGGAACTGGGCCGCCGGGTCAACGTTGTCGGTATCGAAGGTAAAAGCTCCGTGTACACTCATTCCAGCTTCATCCTTACCCAGAATACATCTTCGGCCTTTGTCCATTTGAAGGGGCACACGCCGTTGCCAGTCACGCGACACAATGCGTCTTTGTCGTCTGACGTTTCATCTCTCTTCAGTACCCGTGAACCGGGCGTCATCTGTCGTGCAGTCTAGCGCATGTGGGCATGCGGTCAACTCCCTGCTCCCCATTCGCAGGGATGGGGAGCAGCCCACACAAATCAGGGACTTATCGTATGCGAAAACTGGTTTAATTTCAATCTTGAAGCCACCCGGGGTTGTGCCATCTTCGATGGCATTACTGGCGGATAGTCTTTTGAAGATGTCGTTTTCTGCCATATTCGGCTCGGCCTTGGCCATTGTGTTGCTGGGCCTCTACGCTTGGCCGCTGGTCTGATGATTCTGGAAATCAAGATAGCGTGCCGGTGGGGAACGCAGCTGTTCCCCTTGGGGCCGATGTCTGTTCTGAGGCTTTGGCCAAGGCCTTCGAGTCGGGCTACAAGAATGTCCTGACGCTGGTTGGCGGTCTGGTCACGGCCCTTGTGGTGGCCTAGCTGGCGGTGGCAAAAGCGGCTGAAGTGCCGACGATGAACGGGTTCCGCCCCGAATCCACACTTGGCAAGCGGATCAGCGTCCTCGTTGTCTCGGCCTATCTGACGGTCTGGGCCCCGGTGGAGCTGTTCACGCTGATTTGCGGGGTCATGCTGAAACACGGGCGTGGTGCCCATGGTCTCTGATCTTGGCATGATCTGGCCGGGTGCGGCGACGTCAGCAAAATCGAAGGCATGCTTCTTGATCGCTATTTCGAACAGGTTTCAAGGCTTTTTAGCCCAGACCAAGTCATTTTCTTTGAGGATGGCGCTATCTGTGTTCAGCCTGGGAGACTGGTCGATATTCACAACATTGACTTTCAGGAAAACATACCATATTTTCTGACAAGGAGATGAGCCATGATTATGTCGAAGATCAAACAACGCATCATCGGAAAGGGTCGAGGCGCCATCTTTGCGCCCTCGGACTTTCTGGATATCGGGACGCGCGCGAGTGTGGATCAGGCGTTGTCGCGCCTTGCCGATCAGGGCATGATCCGGCGCTTGACCCGTGGGCTCTACGATTATCCCAAGAAAAGCCCGCGCTTCGGCTATCTGTCGCCGTCTGCGGATGACATCGCGAAGGCGGTGGCGCGCAAGGACAACCAGGTGCTGCAACCCTCCCCTGCTATGGCGGCCAATCAGTTGGGGCTGTCTACTCAGGTGCCGTCCAAGCCGATCTATATGACCGATGGCCCGACCCGGACAAAAACAGTTGGTCGGCAGGTGATCCAGTTTCGCAAGGCGTCCTCAAAGACGCTCGTTGGCGCGGGCCAAAGGACCGGTGCCGTGTTTCAGGCGCTGCGTTATATTGGTAAGGACCGGATTGATGATCAGGTGATCGGGCAGCTGGCCCGTGCGCTGAATGACAAGGATCGGGTGCTGCTTTCCAAACAAAGCAAACATGTGCCTGCCTGGATGCACCCGGTTGTGCAGCAAATCGTGGCGCACGCCTGAGTATGGATCAGTTTGCCAACGACACCCCCGAACAACGAGACGAGGCCTTTCAAGAAGCCGCGGCACAGCTTGGAATGTCCAAGGCGATCGTTGAGAAAGACTTCTGGGTTTGTTGGTCCCTGAAGCATCTTTTCGCTCTGCCCGCCTTTGGCGAGCATATGATTTTCAAGGGAGGGACATCCCTCTCCAAAGCCTACAATATGATCCACCGCTTCTCAGAAGACGTGGACTTGTCCCTTGATCGCGCTCAGTTGGGGTTCGAAGGGGATCGCGATCCGGAAAACCCCGATCTGACCGGAGGAAAGCGAAAGTCCTTGCTCCAAGAACTCCAGGAGACGGCAGAGGCTGAAGTCTCTGGGCCGCTCTTGGCTGCGATTGATGCAGCTTTCGGTGCCAGCCTGGATCAAGACTTCTCTTTGACCGTTGATCCGAACGACGCCCAAACTCTTCTCTTTGCCTATCCGTCTTTGACGGAGACCTCCGATGGCTATGTCAAACCGATCGTGCGTTTCGAGTTCGGAGCGCGTGGGGTTCACTTGCCGGCCGAGGTTCGCGAGATTTCGCCATATGTTCATCAAGCCTTTCCTGGTCTTCTGGGATCAGCCGGGGTGGATGTGAACGTGTTGGGCGTCGAGCGGACCTTCTGGGAAAAGGCCACGATCCTGCATATGCTCTACCATCAGGATCCTGCCAAACCTCTCGCCGACCGAATGTCACGCCACTACTACGATATGGCCCAGCTCATCGGTCATGAGGCCAAGGCCCGCGCACTCGGTCGCTTGGATCTTTTGGAGCAGGTGGCTCATCACAAGTCTGTCTTCTTTAAAGCCGCCTGGGCAAACTACGATGCGGCACGCCCCGGAACGCTGAGATTGATGCCCAATGAGGCTCTCACCGCTGCTCTGCGCCGGGATTATTCCGGGATGCAGGAGATGATCATCGGGGATGGGCCGCGTTTTGATGACATCCTAGACTCGATCAAAGCCTTCGAGGTTGAAATCAATAGATGACCTATCGGTCACAATTTTTGTGCGGTCCAATTGGATTGGCGCCTTGACGATATTAGGGATATCCGGCACATTTCACTCGGCCTCTAGTGCATGCCAGTGTGCCCGTCACGCAAAGCTACGCAGCACTTCATTCTTAAATGAACAACCCAGACCAATTTCGGGATCTGGTTAGTAGCGGGCACCTAGTCGGATCCCTATTTTGGGACCTGAACAATGACGACAAAAACGAAAATCGATCACCTGAAACTCTTGGCAAAGCGCTACGCACATGCCACGCGCGCAAATCAACATGAAGCGCTCGATGCGGTTGCCTCTGAGCTGGGCTTTCCACATTGGAAGGCGCTCACGGTCAAGGCCAAGCAAGGTTGGATGCCGAGCGAGGAGGAGCTTGCCAAGGCCGAGACCTTTGTTCGTGAATTCTTCCCTTCACTCGGAGGCGAGCCAAAATTCATTGAGCAAAGCATGTCGCATCCCGTCGACGAACCAATCAAAGCAGGTGCGATTGACGGGCATGCCTACCAACTATTCGAATCCTTCGGTGACATTCGCATGGAAGGCAATGGGTGGCGCATCCTCATTGGAGAGGCGGATTTCTCGCAGCCTAGGGTCGAGATCGAAACCACACACAAAGAGACGAGTCCTGCCAATGATAGCGGCTTCGTTGAGAAGGCGCTTGCTATTGCGGAAGCCCAAGCTGTGAAAACCCGTGCAGCCATTGCGTCCGATTGGCCTCGGCGTTCGACCAAGCCAAACGCCAAAGGCGAAGTCGTCCACCCGCTTCACGGTGACCGGGCAGCGGAATGGTTTTGTCTTCACTGCGATGGCAAAATATCGGGCACCCAGATCGCTGAAAACCTTTGGCATTGTCCGAGTTGCGGTGCCTCTCCTTTGGATATCTTCACATCGCCGTGGTGGTTGGAAGGCGGCGATGGGGAACCCAAAGTTGTTGAATGTACCAATGATCGGAAGCGTCCAGAACCCAAAATCCAAGTGGTGGATTCCAGGCCAACTCTGAGGCTGGATGAGGAGAGTATTTCCTTGCTTCTACGGATCGCGCTTCTTGAAGATGCCACCAACCCGGGAGAGCGGCTCGGTGCTTTGTTGGCTGAGATCAATGTCGATGATGATAACGATGCTTGGATTACCTTCGACGAAGACCTGTGGCCTGATGACAAGGACCCGGATGCGGCCATTGCGGTTGCCGACAAACTTGGCATCGAACTCGAGCTTGAGATAACCTGTATGACGTTTCCGTTCGCTTGGCCGGGTTTGGGACATGTTACTACCAGCACCAGCGAGTATCTTGGGCATCTTTTGGACGCATACGCAGAACATGGGGTCATTGTTCGTGGCAATGACCTTGAGTGATTGAACGTGGTTTGGCTCCACCGGCTTGGTCGGTGGAGCCTTCTTTGAGGATTCGTGGAACTTGCCAAATGAACTGGTTTGTACGTCAGCGCCCTGTGCTGACCAGGCTCTTGGCTGCGCTCGGAACCGCTAAGAGGCATTTCCGCCCATTCTGGAGACGATCCTTCGTGCATGTTAGAGCTGAGACCGCGGGCGAAACCGCGATCGCTTGAAGCAGCGGTCAGCCGGGTCTCCGCTCCGCCCTAACCCGGCTGGCAGGTTTCCAATCCTGAATACCATCTGCCATCCGGCCGGCGCCCCGAACAGGGGCTCTGGTGTCGCGTGCCGCGTCAGCCTCCGCGTATAAATCCGGTTCCTCCCGCGCGCGGCTCCTTCCCGATTTCACCGCTCTGGCCCCCTGTGTCGTTTCGCCGTCCGGCCGAAGGACGGGCTATCGCCGTCCCCTGCTCTGCCCAGCCGAGAAGCACGAGGGCTTCCCCCGAGCGCGGTCTGCCTGCGGGCCTGTCTGGCACATACTCTGTGCCGAATGAGCGGTAGCGACCATTGTGCTCGTTCCAGCAAGAGCCAGAGGAAGGGAAGCCCGGGTGCCGGGCTTGAAAGGATAGAGAGAGCCTCTTCCGGGTCCGGCGTGACAAGGATTCTGATCATGGCCAAGACCGCAACTCGCCCGAAACCCACCACCTCAAAGAAGACCGAATCCGTCGGATCGGCCGCGCCTGACGGCACCGCCGAAATCCGGATGATCCCGCTCGACCAGCTGGAGCCTAGCCCGCTCAACGTCCGCAAGGTGGCCGCAAGCGCCATCGATGACGCAGAACTCCTCGCCAGCATCCGCGAGACCGGCATCAAGCAGAACCTGGTGGTTCATGCGCTGTCTGAGACACGTTTTGCGGTTGATGCCGGCGGTCGCCGCCTCAAGGCGCTGAAGCAACTCGCCGATGACGGTGTGATCCCCGCCGATCTTCCCGTGCCCTGCCTCATCGAGGATGAGCGCAACGCCATTCTCACCTCTGCCACGGAAAATCTCCAGCGTGCTGCGATGCACCCGGCCGACCAATTCGAGGCCTTCGAGAAGATGATCGGTGAGGGCCGCAGCGAGGACGAGATTGCGCTGAAATTCGGCGTCTCCGTCGACCTCGTGCGCCGCCGCCTCAAACTCGCCCGTGTCGCACCCGAAATCATCGAGCAGTTTCGTGATGGCGATCTGACCCTCGAATGCGTGATGGCCTTCACGCTGACGGATGACCATGATCGCCAACTGGCAGTCTGGAACGCGGTGAAGGGCGGCTATCACATCCATCCTCAAAGCATCAAACGCCAGCTCACCGAGACCGCGCATTCGGCGAACTCAGCCCTCGGGCGTTTTGTCGGCATCGAGGCCTATGAGGCAGCGGGCGGTGTTCTGCTGCGCGACCTCTTCGACGACCGTGCCAGCGCCCATATGGAAAACCCCGAGCTCCTCGAGCGCCTCGCCATCGAGAAACTGCAGGCTGCGGCCAAACCCTTCGAGGCAGTGTGGAAATGGGTCGAGGTGCATCTCTCGGTGGACTACGGCGCGTTTCGCAGTTTCGGGCGGGTTTATCCGCAAGACATTGAACCCGATCCGGACCTGTTTGCCGAGGAGGAACGCCTCATCGTGCGCGAGGAAGAACTGGCGGCGCAGAATGGCGGCGAGGACTGGACCGACGCTGAAACCGAAGAATATTACGCCATCGAGCCGCGTCTGCGCGAGATCGAGACTCTGCAGCGCGAACGGCAACCTTACGCAGACGAAGATCGCGCCATCGCCGGTGTCGTTCTGACCATCGGCCATGACGGAGCGCTGCGGGTCGAGAAAGGCCTGGTGCGGCCCGAGGATATTCCTGCGGCACCCGAGCCTGACGAGACCACCGCAGATGTGGATGGCGCCCCCTCCCCTGCCCGGCCACACGTGACGCCGCCGACCTCTTCGACGCCGGCACCGACCTCCGACCCGGCCGCGACGTTGCGCAAGGCGGACGGGATTTCGGCAAGCCTCGCCGACGATCTGCGCGCGACGCGTCAGCATATCCTTCGGGCGCATCTGGCGGCGGATTTCGAGGTGGCGTTCGATGCGATGCTCTACGCGCTCTGCGAGCAGGCTTTGGGGCGGTCTTACAACAACGAGGCGCTCGACATCTCGATCCGGGCCTTCCAGGCGCAGAACTGCGAGGTGTTGCATGAGGATACGGTCGCTCAGAAGATGCTTGAGGCGCTGGAGCAGGACCTCGCCACGGACTGGATGAAGCTGGAGAAACCCGAGGACTTCCAGGCCATGTCGGCGCTGCCCATTGCCGACAAGCAGGCGCTATTCGCCTGGGCGGCGGGTCTGGCGGTCAAGCCGCAGCTCTCCTCCGACAATCGCCCCTCCCCGATCATCGAGGAGATCGGCGCGCGGCTCGACGTCGATGTGGCGGCCTGCTGGCGCCCGACCGCGGAAAACTACTGGGGTCGGGTCAACAAGGGGCATGCTGTGGCCACGGCGCGCAAGCTGATCGGCGAGGATTACGCCGAAGATCGAAATCGCGAGCGTAAGGGTGATCTCGCCGCGGCCGTGGAGCGGGCCTTTGCGGAAACGGCCGGTCAGACGGAAGGGTTCGACGCCGCCACGGTCGCAAGGACGACGCGTTGGCTGCCCGACGGGATGGTGTTTGCCGGTGCGTTGGAGGCCGACACCAAAATGATTGGCGATGCGCCCGATGCCGAGAAGGGCGACGTGCCCGCCGCAGACGCTCTGGTCGAGGCAGAGAGCGATGAACCATCGTCCTTGCCCGCCTTCCTCAGCGGGGATGCGACCTGACGAAGCGAACAACGATCTGATTACCACATGAGCCTTGGGCCGTCCTCACCTTGAGGGCGGCCCTTTCCGCCTGACGGGTTGCCTACAGCCGATATCGGATCGGCTGGCCTGTCCCGGAGACACCCCATGACCGCCACACTCGATCTCGATTCCGTTCAGGAAGCCGTACTGATCGCCGCGCAAAACGATGCGTTTCGCCACTCCATCCTCGGCAATCCTCCCGTCGCCGATGCCCCGCAGGGCCAGTTCGTGATGACACGCGGCGTCGCGGCGCTTGGGCTCGACGCGCAACTGGAATTGACCCTCCGTGTCGCCGTCTTCGAGGGGTTCAATGCCGACATTGATCCGCAGGGCTGGCACGAGATGGGCGTCATCGACCTCGATGGTACAACCGTCTGGTTCAAGGTCGATTTGTACGACGTCGACTACCAATATGGCTCGCCCGAGCCTTCTGACCCTTTGCAAACGCGCCGGGTCCTGACCCTGCTTCTGCCGTCGGAATACTGACGACTCCGTTTCACCGACATCGCCACGGATCGCCCTTGCACAAAGGGCGGTCCTTTCGGGCTGGCGGGTTCCAAGGGGCGCGATGATCGCGTTCGGCCTGCTGCAGGAGACCAGAGATGGCCAAGACACTCGACTACCAGATCACCCTCTATCCGGCGCATCGTGACGGCGCCTTCGTTGTCACCCAGTTCCAGATGCTGGGGAGCTACCCCGAAAAGCGTATCCAGGCCGCTGGCATGGATGACCTGATCGAAAAGGTAACGCAGTTCGCGATGGAGCATGGCGAGAGTTGCAGCGCTTCGGTGCGCTGCCTCGCCCCGCGCAAACCACCGGGTTTCAAGCGCGCGACGGAGAACCTCTATTTCAACCTGGTTGACCGGACCGCTGAAAACCGCGGCGATGCTGCGGCCTGAGGCCCCCTTCGGAAACCTTTGGGGCGGCCTTGTGCAACGGTCGCCCTCCCCTTCCCTCAGTTCCAAAGGACCAAAGACATGACACAAGTGAGTGATTTCTACGCGCAGATGCTCGACTCCCAGAGACGTGCTGCCGAACATCGGGTTGAGACCCGCGCGGCACTTCTTATCGAACTGCGCGCCCTCGGCATAATGAACATCGAGGTGCAATACGAAGGCTACGGCGATTCCGGCAATGTTGAGGATGTCGTCGTGGCCCCTGACACGGTCACCCTGACGGACGAGTTGCGGCGCCGGGTCGAAGACTTCGGTTGGGATTTTGCCTATGCGCTGAGCCCAGGCTTCGAGAACAACGAGGGCGGCTACGGCGAACTGACCTGGTCGCTCGAGGCGGACAAGATCGATGTCAGCCACTCGAACCGCTATATCGAGTCTGAGACCACCGAACACGAGGGGCTCTGACATGGCACATCCCCTCCATCACGCCGAAAGCTCGGCCCGAAAGTTCGGCGGCGTTCCAGATGATTACCAGCATGTGCATGACTGGTTTGACTCGTCCAAAGAGCACCTCGCGATCTTTACGCATCGTGCACATCGGCACCACACGCTCGGGATCTTCGAAGCTGAGCGATTGTTTGGACACTTCCTGACCAACAGCGCGGGCCGGGTCGTCCCGATCCGTTGGATCGTCGAGCAGCATGTGCGCGAAGACTGCCAGGGGCGCATCCCGTCGCTGGCTGACTGGCTCGGACGCATACAACCCGAACCGTGGATGGCCAATGGCCGGATCGACAACGATCCGACGCAGATCGGCAGCGATCCGCGCGCAGTTTGGGTCGCGGCGGTTTCCAATCACCAGACCATTCTCGGTTTCGAAGATTGGTTGCTGAAGGTCTCGGTCGAGCACGTCCAGCATCGGGAGAACCGCGCCGCCGCCTGAGCCATGGGGCAGTGAAGCCATTGCCCCTCGGAAAACCCCCTGATCGACCCGCTTGAGCCACTACCGGCCGGGCGGGTCGAATGCGTTTCAAGAAAGGACATCAATATGCACAACCCCGTCTACGAGGAGACCTACCAAGGCCACACCATCAAGATCTACCACGACCCGGACGCAGAAAGCCCACGGGAGTGGTGCAACCTCGGAACACTGATCTGCTGGCACCGCAGATACCGGCTTGGCGACAGCCACCCCTTCGACAGCCCCGAGGCGTTCCTGCGCGATCTCGCCGGTGTTTCGGAGCAGAGCGACCTCTCAATGGACCAGCTGCTTGAGCGCGCCGAGCGCAAGGCGGTCATTCTGCCAGTGTTCCTCTATGACCATTCCGGCCTCGCGATGAACACCATCGGCTTCCACTGCCCGTGGGATTCCGGTCAGGTCGGCTATGTCTATGTGACGCTCGAGGCGGTCCGGACGGAGTTCGGCGCAAAACGCGTAACCAAGGCTCTGCGCGCAAAAGCTGAAGGCATCCTGCGCGGCGAAATTGTCAGCTACGACGCCTATCTCGGCGGGCGAGTCTATGGCTATGTCATCGAGTGGGACGGCGAGGAGGTCGACGCCTGCTGGGGGTTTGTCGGCGACTATGAGCTGGACTGTCTGCTCGAGTCGCGCCGGGCGGTGCCAGCACCGTTACCGAGTCAAACACGCGAGTCCGCTGCCGCTCAAGCGCGGGCTCACCCTTAGGAACCGGCACAGGTGGCATACGCTCCCTTTCTTGCGGCAATCCCAATCGGCCTCGCATTGCTGCAATGCAGAAATATCATGGCCTGCCTATTGTGCGGCTGCAGCATAGCCACTATCTTGAAGTTGTGATCGGTTCTCTCCTCCTCCCTGAACCGATCCGGAATAATCGGCGGCATCCACCTCCTCCCGGATGCCGCCTTTCTCTTTTTCAAAGCTCTTCCTGAAGGTTGTCCGGGTGCCTACTGCCGCCAATCGGTCGACGACGGACCTGTTTCGGATGCGCAGGCCGCCAACCGCCCAAAACTTAGGCGAGCTGGTACTGCGCCAAGCTGACAAGGACTTCTGCGACAGCGCCCACAGACCCATCCCCAGTTTTTGGGGATAAGTTTCCGCTATCTGAACGGAGATCAGCAATCCCATGAAAGAGCGAGAGACAGGGCGGGAGGGGTGACCCCTCCCGGGTGAGAGAGTGCGCGCGGGGCTTGGGGCCAACCCTCAACCCCGGAGATTGCCGATGAACGCTCACCCCCATTCTGTCCCGCTTGTGCCTGAGCCTGAGGCCCCTGCCCGCCCGGAAGCCTCGTGCTTCGCCCACAACCTGATCCAGACTGCGAGAACCCTCGTCCCTGTGTTCGAGGCGGGCAGGTCCATCGACGCCGCCGCCCTTCGCGCCGCCATGGAAGGTGCCTTCGGCGCCAGCGACACCAGCGGTGCTTGGGTCTGGAAGGACGCCTATGAGGCCGCCGAGGTTGCGCAGATCCTGATGCTTTCGCGCTACGGCGCATTGATGCAGCGCCAGGCCGCCTCACCACAGGCTTTCCTCACCATGATCGAGCGCCTCGCCGCTCTGGCCCCGTCTCACACGCGGCGCTCCGAAGACAGCGTCCGTCTGCAACAATTCTCAACGCCTTTGCCGCTCGCGGCCACTGTGGCGAAGGCGGCGGGGTTTCAGGACGGCGACCTGGTACTTGAACCGTCAGCTGGCACCGGCATGCTCGCGATTTTCGCCCGGATTGCGGACGCTCGCCTGGCGCTGAATGAGCTTGCCGAGACCCGCCGCGCCCTGCTGGGACTTCTGTTCCCCGGTGCAGTCGTCTCGGATCACGACGCCGCGGCGATCGACGACCGGCTGGATCGGTCCATCACGCCCTCGGTCATCGTGATGAACCCGCCCTTCTCCGCGGCGAAGCATGTCGCGGGTCGGTTCCGGCAGGCCACCAGCCAGCATGTCCTGTCCGCCTTGGCGCGCCTCGCGCCGGGTGGGCGCCTTGTTGTCATCACTGGCGAAAGCTTCCGCCCCTCCATGAAATCCTTCCAGTCGACGTTTCAACGGATCGGCCAGCGCGCCGATGTGGTGTTTTCTGCTGCCATCGACGGCAAGGTCTTCGCTCGGCATGGCACCACCATCGACACGCGGCTGACGGTGATCGACAAGCGCCCGACTGGCGCCGGAGAAACTGCACCTACCGAGAGCGAGACCGCCTATCATCCGATCTGCGCGACAACGGGTGAACTTCTAAACGCGGTGCTGACCCACTGCCCGGAGCGCCGCAGCCCTCCGCCCTGCCCAACCAGTTCAGCCCTGTCGATTCCGTCCCGCCCGACGCGAAAGAACCTACATGCCCTGCGCAATGCCGCCCTCAAGGAAACCCGTGCCCTCGCCGAGGAACGGGCCAAGCATCCGTTCGACGACATCGAGACGGCCCCGCTCGACTACCTGGCGAAAGCCTGGAGCGAACTAGACGGTGCGCTGCAAGACACGGTTTACGAGGCCTATGACCTTCAGGCGATCCGGATCGACGGCGCGGCGGAACATCCGACAGCACTTGTCCAATCCGCCGCCATGGCCTCGGTGCCGCCGCCCGTGCCGAGCTACCGCCCGCTCCTGCCGAAGAGCCTCGTCCAGGACGGTCTCCTCTCTGCGCCGCAGCTCGAAAGTGTCATCTACGCAGGCAATGCCCATGAGACGCACTTGAAGGGCTGGTTCAAGCGCGGCGAAATCGAAGGCCAGCTGATGGCCGCGGCCGAGGGCGACGAAGGTGCCTTTCGCCTGCGCAAAGGCTGGTTCCTGGGCGATGGCACGGGTTGTGGCAAGGGACGGCAGGTCGCGGGTATCATCCTCGACAATTGGCTGAAGGGGTGTCGCCGGGCAGTCTGGGTGTCAAAAAGCGATAAGCTCATCGAGGATGCGCGCCGCGACTGGGTGGCGCTCGGCGGGCGCGAAAGCGATATCATGCCGCTCTCGAAATTCCGCCAAGGGAGCGACATCAGGCTTCCCGAAGGCATCCTTTTCGTCACCTATGCCACGCTGCGCTCTGCGACACGCGAGGGCAAAGCCTCTCGCCTCGACCAGGTGACGTCCTGGCTTGGCGAGGGGTTCGACGGGGTCATCGCTTTTGATGAAAGCCACGCCATGGCGAACGCCGCCGGCGAAAAGTCCGACCGCGGCGACAGACGCGCCTCCCAGCAAGGCCTCGCTGGTCTTGCATTGCAGAACGCGGTTCCGGATGCACGCGTCCTTTACGTCTCGGCCACTGGTGCGACGGTTGTCGGCAATCTGGCCTATGCCTCCCGCCTCGGGCTCTGGGGCACCGGGGATTTCCCCTTTGTGACGCGGGCAGAGTTCGTCGCCGCGATGGAAGCCGGGGGTATCGCCGCCATGGAGATTATCTCGCGCGACCTGAAGGCGCTCGGGCTTTATCTGGCGCGGTCCCTCTCTTACGCCGGGGTCGAATACGAGATGCTGGTGCATGAGCTGACGCCTGCCCAAGTCGCGATCTACGACAGCTACGCCGATGCCTATCAGATCATTCACAACAACCTCGAGGCGGCGCTTCAGGCCTCGGGCATATCCTCCGAGACCGGCACGCTGAACGCCCAGGCTAAATCCGCCGCGCGTTCAGCCTTCGAGAGCAACAAACAGCGCTTCTTCAACCATCTCATCACCGCTATGAAGTGCCCCTCCCTGATCCGTTCGATCGAGGCGGAT
The DNA here is from genome assembly GCF_003047105.1 of Celeribacter baekdonensis. Classification (NCBI taxonomy): domain Bacteria; kingdom Pseudomonadati; phylum Pseudomonadota; class Alphaproteobacteria; order Rhodobacterales; family Roseobacteraceae; genus Celeribacter; species Celeribacter baekdonensis. The sequence continues at coordinate 62,179 of NZ_CP028473.1, read as the reverse complement.
CTGGCTGCGGGTCATTCGGCGGTGATCCAGGTGGTGTCGACCAGCGAGGCAGTGATGGAGCGCCGCCTCGAAGACATCCCGCCCTCCGAGTGGGATGATCTGCAGGTCGATTTTACGCCGCGCGAGAACATCATGGACTACCTGTTGCACAGCTTCCCGACGCAGCTTTTTGAGCCCTATACGGACGAGAATGGCGATCTGCGCTCGCGTTCTGCCCTCGATGGCGACGGCAATCCGATTATCTGCCGTGAGGCGGAGCGGCGGCGGGACGCTCTTGTCGAACATCTGGGTGCCCTCGCTCCGGTGCAGGGCGCGCTCGACCAGATCCTCTGGCATTTCGGCGGGGAGGCGGTCGCCGAGGTCACGGGGCGCAAGCGGCGCATCGTGAAAACGCGGCAAGGACGGCTCAAGGTCGAGAACCGCCCCGCCTCCTCCAATCTGGGCGAAACCCAGGCCTTCATGGATGATGCCAAGCGCATCCTGATCTTCTCCGATGCCGGTGGCACCGGGCGCAGCTACCATGCCGATCTCGGGGCCAAGAACCAGCGCCATCGGGTGCATTACCTTCTGGAGCCCGGCTGGAAGGCCGACAATGCGATCCAGGGGCTCGGGCGCACCAATCGTACCAACCAGGCGCAGCCGCCGCTGTTCCGGCCGGTGGCGACCAATGTGAAAGGCGAGAAGCGGTTTCTTTCCACCATCGCCCGCCGTCTCGACACGCTCGGGGCCATCACCAAGGGGCAACGCGAGACCGGCGGGCAGAACATGTTCCGCGCAGAGGACAACCTCGAGAGTCCCTACGCGCGCGCGGCGCTGCGGCAGTTCTTCTACAAGCTGCGGGCGGGCAAGATCGACGCCTGCTCCTACGCGAAGTTTCAGGAGATGACCGGGCTGACGCTCGATGAGGCGGATGGTACGATGAAAGAAAACCTGCCGCCGATCCAGCAGTTCCTGAACCGCTGCCTGGCCCTCCGCATCGACATGCAGGATGCAATCTTTGAGGCCTTCGGCGGGTTTCTTTCGGCTATCATCGAAGATGCGCGCCAGGCAGGCACGCTGGACGTCGGGCTTGAGACCCTGCGCGCCGAGAAGTTCGAGATCGTCGACCGCAAGGTCATCTTCGAGCATGAGGCGACGGGCGCAACGGCAACCGCGCTGACCGTGGAGCGCACCGATCGCAACGATCCGCTCACCCTGCCCCGGGTTAGAGCGATCTGCGCCGATACGAAGGGTGCGACGCTCTGCTGGAACACCTCCTCCAAACGCGCGGCCCTGATGGTGAAGGCGCCGGCCTTCATGGATGAGGATGGCGTGCCGATCCTGCGGGTGAAGCTTCTGCGGCCCTTGGCGACCGAGATCCTCGCACTTTCCGAATTCTCGAAATCGCACTGGGAAGAGATTAATGATGCGATGTTCGAACAGCTCTGGCGGGCCGAGGTCGACGCGGTGCCGGAGTTCACCACGTCGAAGATCACACTGATCTGCGGCCTTCTCCTGCCAATCTGGGACCGGCTGCCCGCCGACAACATGCGCATCTATCGCCTGCAGACCGAGGACGGGGAGCGCGCCATCGGTCGCTTGGTCAGCCAGGAGCAGCTTCTCAATGTCTATGCGCGGCTCGGGCTCGATTGTCAGATCGAGATGACGCCGCAGGAGGTGTTCGGCGCGGTGATGGAGGCGCGAACGACCCTGAGCCTCCTTGGCGGCTACCAGCTGCGCCGGTCGCTGGTCATGGGTCAGCCTAGGCTCGAGCTGATCGGTGCGTCGGGTGCAGCCCTGCCCGGTCTGAAGGTCATGGGCTGCTTCACCGAAGTGATCCAATGGAAGACGCGGATGTTCATCCCGGTGGACGGCATTGACGTTCTTGCACGGGTTCTTGCCGCACATCCGGTTGGCGCAAGCGCATCGGAGGCCGCCGCATGAACGCGCGGCGCAGTATCGCAGACCTCTCGGCCGATCTGGCAGACCGTGCCGAGAGTTTCTGCCGACAGTATTTCCCCGAGGGGCGTAAGCAGGGCAACTATTGGCAGGTCGGCGATACCTCTGGCGCAAAGGGCCAGAGTCTCGCGATCCGGCTGCAAGCGCAGGGTGGTCGTAAAGCTGGGTCCTGGCAAGATTTCGCGACGGGTGAATATGGCGATCTGATCGACCTGCTGAAGGAACGGCTTGGATCGGTCACGCTGAAGGAAACGCTGAGGGAGGCCCGGTCCTTCCTCGGTGAGGCCCCCTGCCCTGCCGCTCTGCGTGACACCCGAAAGGCTGAGCGTCCGGATGCTTCCACGAACAAACGTATCGCGCGGGCGCGCAAACTCTTTGCCGCCGGCAAGCCGGTGCTTGGCACCTTGGCCGCCACCTATCTGCAAGGTCGCGGGATCACACGGCTCGGTCCTGCCCTCCGCTATCACCCACGGGTCTTTCTGCGGCAGGGCGAGGACGACGCCGATCCGCCGCAAAGGGCCCCTGCCCTGCTGGCGAAGATCACCGACAATCGTGGTCAGGTCACCGGATGTGCGCGCACCTATCTCGACCCGTCTACCGGCGGGTTGGCCGCGATCGAGAGCCCAAAACGGATCCTTGGGCAGCTTCATGGCCATGCCATCCGCTTCTGGTCCGGCTCACCTCGCAGCGATCTCATCGTCGGCGAAGGTCTCGAGAACACCCTCTCGATCGGCACCGCTCTCCCGGAGTTCGATCTCGCCTCCTGTCTCACCGCCACCCATCTCGGCCTCTTCATCCCGCCGCCGGGCATCCAGCGCATCTGGATCGCGCGGGACAATGACGAGGCTGGACGTAACGCATCCATAAGATTGCGTAACCAGCTGGAATTGATTGGAATTGCCTTTGGTGATCTCGTGCCAAACATGGGCGATTTCAACGACGATTTGCGGGCTTTTGGCAAAGATCCGCTGCGCCGGTCCTTGTTGAAGGCCATGAAAGCGCAAGGTCTGGAGATCGAGGACGGGTGAGCGCCAGCCTCCTCTCGTGATAACTGAAGGGGCAAAGGTTCCGCGGGCTCGATCTGATCCCGTTTGGATAAGGGGAGCGATGGACCGGCGGGTCGGAGCAGAGTGCTCCTCGCCCGGGCAGCAATGCGCCCCGCACCAAAAAATCCCCCTGAGCCTTCGGCTCATTCCTCGCGGGAACAATTTTCCGGCCCGCGGCGCATTCTCCGCTGCGCTTCGATCCTGACGGATGCGGCCCGGTCGCCGCCGGTCCTGTTATCGCCCCATCCAAATCGGGTCAGATCAAACAGAGGAACCAGACAATGCCCCATCAGACAGACATCCCCGAGGAGACCGGCGTAACCTCCGCCATCCTCGACCACCTCGCACTTCATGGCGCAACACCGGGACCTGGCGAGACCGATCACCGCCCCCTGCCCCAGCCTGACGAGGTTGATCTCGCCATGGCGACACTTTTTGAGACCACCACCGGCCTTCTCACTGGCAGCCAGTTGGAAGACAATCTCGAAGAGATGCTCTGGTCCCTCACCTCGATCTTCCATCGCCGGCTGGCCCATATCCAGAAGCTCCTCGACGACAATGAATCCGAGGTCCGGGAAAGTCTGGCCATCCAGGACGGCTCCGAGGTCGCCTCGGTCGAGCTGGAACGACTCCAGATGATCGGGCTCAAACTCTGGGACCATCGCGACGCTTTCGAACAGATGCGCGATTTGGCCGTGGACCATTTCTCGGCCGCCACCGGTTCTCCCTGGCTGCCCCGCACTGGATCACGCGTCTCTCATCGCGGCCTCACCTCCGCCGTGGTGGACAGCCGGGCCTATCTATCGGCCAAGCGCCGCAAGGAGACCGAGGTGCACTGCCCCGAAGGCACGCGGATCGCGTTCTCGGGCGGGGACTATCACGCCTACGATCTGATCTGGTCCGTCCTCGATGCCACCCATCAGAAATACCCCGACATGGTGCTCATGCATGGTGGCACTCCAAAAGGTGCCGAGATGATCGCCGCCCGCTGGGCAGATACGCGCGGTGTTACCCAGGTGGTCTTCAAACCCGACTGGAAGAGCCACGGCAAGGCGGCCCCCTTCAAGCGCAACGACAAGATGCTCGAGACCATGCCGCAGGGCCTGATCGCAACACCGGGCTCCGGGATCACCGAGAACATCGTCGACAAGGCCCGCAAGCTCGGGATCCGCATCAAGAGGATCGGGGCTTAGGCCCCGGTTCGTTTTCGGCTTAGTTCGACGAGGCTGCCATTGGAGCTATTTTCTTGAAAGGGGAGCAATGCAGTACGAAGTGAGATTTCGCTGTGGATGCGCCAATGGCCGCTTCGACGTTTCTGCATGCGGCACAAACGGTTGTTTTCGCCACTGACAGAAGCGTAGTTTTTGCAAATGAAGTTTATAGACTTCCTGAAATGCGACCGTTTCGCATTGTCAGTCCGAGCTCGTTGCCGCTAAGCGAAACAGAGACCGGCCCATGTCGATCGTACGCGTGAATGCTGCAAGTCCACGGCCCTCCGAGGTCCTCACTGATCGATCTGAAGCCATATCCATCCTCCGGCTGTGTTGGTTGGAAATCTCCATCTTCAAGCGCAATGAGAAATTTGATGTAGTAGGTGCTGTTTGGCTCAAAGATTAGCTCGACTTGCTCGCCTGCGGCTACACCTGTCGCCGTTGAAGCTCGGAATGACAGAGAGTTTCCGCCTTCCAACTTCGGCTCGCATGCCAACCTGTCTCCGATGAAACCAAGTTCACCACCTGTGTTTGTAACGGTCATTCGAAATCTATCTGCATCAATCAACTGACCGCCGATCAAAAAGTTTGCCCGATTGGGGTCGAGTGCCTGCAGAACATTGTTTGCGTTGATGCCTAAAACGGATACCAGCGCCACAAGTAGTCCCAATACTGGCGTCGAAATAGAGAAGTGCCGCCGCCAGTCGTTGAAGTGATTGCACTGCTTACAGAAAACATAGCCTTTCTGCATCGGCGAGCCACAAAATCGACAGCAAGTTTCTTCTACTTCATCGTTCACTGGTCGATCTCCTCGCGGCTGGTGTAGCTGAAATGTCGCAAAATCGACAGTATGTCTCCCACGCGATAGCTTTGCGGACAGTAGCCTACCGCCACTTTCTTAGGAAAGGCCTGTCGACTGCACTGGGCTAATATGTCGGTTTCACACTAGATCGCCAACCGTCGGCATCTCGTTCGGCTGTTCACCCACCTTCCTTCGTGGCCACCGCACTTCTCCCTTTGTCTGAGTTGCATGACATGCTGGTCGCAGCTGTCGTCCCGTCCACAAAGGTTGTCGCCGATCTTTTTCCCCTGACCCTGCGGGCCATTCCTCGCGGATCAAAAAGACCGGCGCCGACTACTACACGCTGACCATCCGCGACCACGGCTTCAACGCGAACCTCGGCAAGGCCGCCAACCAGGACGATCTGTCCCTGCAGGCCGTCATCCCTTGGGGGCCAAAAGACGCGGCGTGACGAAAAGAATCGGCCGGGGCAACCCGGCCGATTCTCATTTTTTCGCTTGCCACTGATACGGTCGACTTACGCGTTGAAAAGCTTTCGCGCCGCTCACTAAACGAAGTAAATGAAGTTAGATCTGAGTGGTATTCAACCTTGCAAAGTAAAAGCGGAGCATGAGTGCCTTCGTAACTGGGACCGGCATTGACGATCTGGGTAGGCAGCCATTTGACAGCCGTGCAGAGCGAAAAAATACAAATATAACAGTTAGATATGACTACGTTGGCACGGAACCACGGTCTCATCTCGCGTGGCTAAGAACCCCGTTGAATCTATATGTTGGGCTGCGATCTAGGGTTGTCGCCATGGTTTGTTGTGGCCTCTAGACTCGCTGGCGACTGAGGTGAGGCCGAACAGCCGAGCAATAAACGTTGTTAAGACTCGATTTTCCGTGTAGATGACACTTTAAAGAGCGAATTCGCTGAAAAAGCGATATTTAGAGGGCGGGCAGATGCGAGAAAGGTCTTTTGAGGCTGATACGAAGGATCAACCCTTCGACGAGATCATCCTCCAGCAGGGGGAGCTGATATCTGATCGCCTCAACATGTTGCGGCAAGAACAGTATCCTCCGGACGCTCAAAAAGGTCTACGTCAGTTTTCCCTAGCAGAGGTCGCCTACTACCTCGGTGTCACGCAGTCGACAATCAAGAAGCTCCACCTCGAAGGTAAGGGCCCCGATCCGGAAACTTCGTCGTCGGGGAGACGTAGCTATTCAGCTGAACAAATGCTCGAACTGAGAGCTTATCTCGACAAGCATGGCCGCCCCGGTAAACGCCGTTATGTCCCCTATCGGCAGCCTGGCGAAGAACTGCACGTCGTGTCTGTCGTGAACTTCAAAGGGGGTTCCGGAAAGACCACTACCGCCGCCCACCTCGCGCAGCACTTGGCGCTGAAGGGGCATCGAGTTCTTGCGATCGACTTGGACCCTCAAGCCTCGCTCACAGCTTTGCATGGCATTCAGCCTGAACTCGACGACGTGCCTTCGCTCTACGAAACACTTCGGTATGATGACGAGCGCAAGCCGATCTCAGAGGTGATCCGGCCAACAAACTTTCCCAACCTAGATATCGTTCCGGCAAGTCTCGAGCTTCAAGAATACGAATACGATACCCCGGTTGCTTTGACGAGCAGCGATCCCCATGAGGGCCGCACCTTCTTCACTCGTATATCGAAGGCGCTTAGCGAGGTTGATGACCGTTATGACGTGGTTGTGATCGATTGCCCTCCTCAGCTGGGCTACCTCACGCTCACTGCTCTCACGGCTTCTTCCTCAGTCATTGTGACGGTCCATCCTCAGATGCTGGACGTCATGTCGATGAGCCAGTTTCTCCTGATGCTGGGCGGGATCATGAAGACGATCCGTGACGCTGGAGCGAACATGCGCCTGAAGTGGTTCCGATACCTCGTAACGCGATTTGAACCAACGGACGGTCCCCAAAAGCAGATGGTTGGGTTCCTCCAGGCGATGTTCCCAAATCAGATGCTGTCGGCTCCTGTGCTGAAGTCTACGGCGATCTCCGACGCCGGGATCACCAAGCAGACGCTTTACGAAGTTGAACGGTCTCAGTTCGTGCGGACTACTTACGACCGCGCAGTGACATCTTTGAATGACGTGAACGACGAAATCGCCGAACTGATCCACAAGGCTTGGGGGCGTGAATGACTAAGGTTTTGACAGCCGTGCAGAGAGCCAGTTTTGACAGCCGTGCAACTGTCGAAATGCGCGCTGCGCGTCGGTTGGATTCGGGCGAAAGGGAGATGGCTTGATGGCTCGCAAAGACCTCCTAAAGAGCGTTATGGCCGGCTCGCCGGAGCAGCCCAAGGATTCCGGTCGCTCTGGATACGCAATGCGCGGTGCTTCGAAATCGATGAAGGTTTCGATTGATAGCCTTGCGGAGAACTCGAAGCGTCTCCTTGAAGGCGAAACCATTGTCGAGATCGATCCGCAATTGATCGATGTGTCATTCGTTTCGGATCGGCTTAGTGATGACGATGTTGCTTTCGACGAACTGAAAGCATCGATCGCTGCAGGTCGCCAGGACACGCCGGTATTGCTTAGACCGCATCCGGAAGCGGATGGCCGCTATATGATCGTCTTCGGGCATCGCCGTGTGCGAGTTGCTTCGGCGCTAGGCCGTAAGGTTCGCGCAGTTGTAAAACCAATGGACGATGTGGCTCACATTCTTGCTCAAGGGCAGGAAAACACTGCGCGCGCAGATCTCTCTTTTATTGAGAAGGCCCTATTTGCGAAGAGCCTCTTGGATATGGGGCAAGCAAAGGACGTGATCCAGTCCGCCCTTACCATCGATGGGACGTTGCTTTCACGGATGCTGTCAGTGGCGCAGAACGTCCCTCGGCACGTCATCGAACAGATCGGGCCAGCCAAGCAGATTGGGCGTGATCGCTGGGAAGACTTCAAGAAGTTGGCTTCGGAACCATCGAATGACAAGATCCTCAAGGAAGCTTTGGAGTTCGACGGGTTTCAGAACCTCGACAGTGATGCTCGCTTTGAGTTCCTGCACAGCAAGCTGGCAGAAGCGGGCAGGGCGCCGAAGCGCCGAAAAACGCGTGCCATGCCCAAGAAACGAACCTGGACTGCCGGCAAAGGCCGCATCAAGGGAGTCGTCGGTCGTTCCGGAAAGGCATTCAGCATTTCGCTTACGGCACAAGATTCAACCGAGTTCGGGGACTTTCTCTCGGGTCGGCTTGATCAGCTGTACAGCGAATTCCTCGCGACGAAAGAGGAGCAGTCAGAACAATGATCTAGGCAAAAGAAAAGCCCCCAAGCAGCGTGGCCTGAGAGCTAATCTGAAAAGTTTGGTCGCTTAGAGGATATCTCTCCCGCGAATCACTGTCAACAAGAACGCCACTTTGGCGAACGGCTTTCTTTTGCCTCCACATAACTGGAGGTGAGAAACAGGCATGAAACATACAGGTTGGCGCAAGCCGACACCGGGTCTTGGCATTGCAGAGCAGCTTGCCCAAGCCGGTGAACGAGTAGCTGTACCCAAAACGCGGGCGTTCGTCGCCGTGAAGCGGGTCGGTGCATATATTGGCCTCAAGGCCGGAGACATGATGCTCCTCGACACGCTCGGGGCCTTCACCCAGGCCCAGGACTGGGAGGAGGGGCAACGCCCGATCGTTTGGGCGTCGAACGCCTACTTGATGGAACAGACGGGTTTCTCGCTTTCTGCGCTGAAACGCCATGCCCGACGCCTGGCAGAGATCGGCGTGATCTCCTTCCAGGACAGCCCCAACGGCAAGCGTTGGGGCCGCAGGGACGCCGATGGACGCATCATCGAGGCCTACGGCTTCGATCTGTCGCCGCTGTCGGCACGCGTCGAGGAGTTCGAGGAGCTCCATGCCGAGTTGCAGGCCGAACGCGAGCTCTGCCAGCGCCTGAAGCGTCAGATCACGGTGGCACGCCGGATGATCCGCGCGCGGATCGACGCGGCCGTCAGCAGCGCGCTGCGTGGGCCCTGGACGCAGTTCACAAGCCTTTTCAAGGAGCTTCTGGACCGGCTGCCGCGCCGCCATGAAGCTTCTGAGCAGCTTGCTCGGCTCTTGACGTGGTTCAAAGAGCTTCAGGAGCGTGTCGAGGCTGCCTATCTCAAGGCAACCGAGGCCGCCCAACCTGTAGAAAACACGTCGGAAACCAAGGAGCAAGTTCTCAAGAAGCCTCAAAAAACGAACCCCAGGGAGGTCATTTCTGACCCTCATATACTAATTACAAACCAACTTAATCCTGTAACTAGTAATTCCTCAGAACATGAGGAAGTCGCGGCCGTGGTGCCCAATGCTCAGCTGGAAGAGTGGGTTGCCGAGGTGCGCAAGAAGCGTGCGGCGCTGGATCTGCCCACTGTGATGCAGGCCTGTCCTGAATTTGCGTCCTGGGCGCGCAATATGGGCGGATTCCTGAAGGACTGGGGCGATCTGCATCGGGTTGCCGGGCAGCTCAGGCCGATGATCGGAGTGTCCGAGCATGCCTGGAACGTAGCGCAGGAACGGCTCGGCAAACAGGTGGCGACAGCGGCGCTGGCGCTTGTTTTCGAGAAGCATTGCGCGGGCGAGGTTTCTTCACCGGGCGGCTATCTGCGGGGTATGGTCGAAAAAGCCGGGGCAGGGGAGCTGCACCTCGAGCGCAGCTTCTATGGCAGGCTCAGTGGGCAAGCGGCGTGACGGCGCTCGCGATCAGAGACCGGCGGCCTTGGTCAGGTTCACTCGGAACCGATCACGGTGGCGCTGGTAGCGACGAGTCATCTCGGCCGAGGCGTGCCCCAGATGCTTCTGGACGTAGCGCTCGTCGACTTCAGCCGAACTGGCGAGGCCTGCGCGCAGACTGTGCCCGGAGAATAGCGCCTGGCGTTCCTTTTCTGGCAGCTCGGAACGGATGCCGGCATCTAGGACGGTGCGTTTGATCAGCCGGGCCACATGCTTGTCGTTCAGCCGCGTTTCGGATGCCCGTTTGCCATCGCGCGAGGTGCCGACAAAGACTGGACCGAAGTCGATCTTCGCAAAGTGCAGCCATTGTTCCAGTGCATGTACGGGGCAGGTCTGATCTGTTGACCCGCGGCCAATCTCGACCTCACGCCAGCCAGTCTTGGCATTGAGGGTGAGCAGGGCGCCTTTGTCGAAGGTCTCGATCCAGCCGCCCGAGTCCGGCGTGTCGTCCTTGTGAACGTCGAGGCTGACGATCTCGGACCGGCGCAGCCCGCCAGCATAGCCGATGAGTAGAATCGCCCGATCCCGCAGCCCGCGCAGGTCGTAGGGCAGGGTGGCGATCATGGCGAGAATGTCCTCGGCCAGGATCGCTTCCTTCTGCACCGGTGGACGCGCGTGCTTGCGCTTGATCCCGGCCAGCACTGTCGCGATGTGACGGTTCTTGCGCTCGAGGGTGAAGCCGCGTTGCGCATAGTTCCACGCAAGGCCTGAGAGGCGGCGGTCGATGGTGCTGACTGATAGGGGTCGGGACGCCGACTGCGAAGGGGAGGGGCCTGACCCAGCGGCCAGATCCGCGAGGTAAAGCCCGATCATCTCGGGAGACGGCGGTAGAGGCTCGATGCCTTTCATCCGGCACCAGCGCGTGAAATGCGCCCAATCCTTCGCGTAGGCTGTCAACGTGTTGTCGGACGCTGCAGCGCGGGCATAGTCGCGGGCGGTGTCGACCAGGCGATCAAGGCTGCCGGACCCCGCGACATGGGAGGGCAGCGCGATGCTGTCGCTTTTCTCTTGATCGCTGTCGCCGTTCTGAGCGATACTAAACGCACCAGAGTTTGATGACGTCGACCTTTCGTCCTCTGTGGGCATTTTCCAGAAAATCTGTCGGTCTGCCGGAATTCTTGAGACTGCGTTCCATGTGTTTTCAATAGCTTGCCTGTGTCGCATTTCTGAAACCGATTCAAGGTATGTGAGACTGGACGCCGATTTGAATCACCATTGGTGAGACTATCCGGCATCCATGCACTGAGTAAGTTATGTCCGATAATTTTCCAGCTGACAAGGATTGGGAAGAGGCGGAGTTTCGCGCCCGGGTGCTCGCGGAGCTGCCGGCCCAGCTGACTCAGGGCAATGTCGACTGGGCCATACGTCAGCTAAATGTCAGCCGATCCACGCTTTTTCGTCTGGTGAAGCAGTTCCGCGAGGACGGGCGGACCAGTGCACTTCTGCCGGACACCCGGGGCCCCAAACCTGGCATGCAGCCGCTGGACCCGGCGGTGGAAGAAATCGTGTCCCGCCACTTCAAGGGGCTTTATGCCACCCGCCGCAAACCTACCAGAACGCGGTTCTGGCGGGAGGTCGCCGCCGATTGTCGGGCTCAAGGGCTGGCACCGCCCTCGATCCGTCGTCTGGGGCGCTGGCTGGAGCAACATGACCAGGCTAAGCTGATGGCCCGGCGAGAGGGCAAGGACAAGGCCGACCGGCGCTATCTGGCCACGCCTGGGGGGCTGGTCGCCAACGATCCGCTGGATATCGTCCAGATCGACCACACCAAGGCTGACGTGACAGTGGTAGATCCGGTGACACGACGCCCGCTCGGTCGGCCAACGCTGACGGTCGCGATCGACGTGAATACCCGCATGGTTCTGGGCTTCCACTTGTCCCTGGAACCGCCCTCGCTGCTCTCCGTCGCCCTCTGCCTGACCCATGCGGTGATGGAGAAAATGCACTGGCTGACGGCGTGCGGGATCAGCACGGAGTGGCTGGCGCGGGGCATCCCGACCGCGATTTATGTGGACAATGGCGCGGAGTTCCATGCCCGGGCTTTTCAGCTTGCCTGTTCCGAATACCAGATCGACCTGCAGTACCGTCCGCCCGGCACGCCGCGCTATGGCGGGCATATCGAGCGGCTGATCGGCACGATGATGGGCGCGATTCACCTGCTGCCGGGCTCGCATTTCTCGAACATCTTCGAGCGCGGCGATCTCGATGCCGAAGCCGAGGCGGTGATGACCTTGCGCGAGCTGGAAACCTGGCTGGCGCTGGAAATCACCGGCTCCTACCACGCGCGGGTGCATAGCGCGTTGGAAATCACGCCCTCGGCGGCCTGGGCAACACGGGTGGACGAAGTCAGACTCCGTATACCCGCCGATCTGCGCCAGTTCTTGGTCGATTTTCTGCCGTCTGAGCAGCGGGTTTTGCAGCGCGACGGCCTGCATCTCTTCCACATCCGCTACTGGGCGGACGAGTTGCGTTGGCTGATGGGCCGGGAAAGCCGCAAGTTCACGCTCAAATACGATCCGCGCGATCTCTCGCGCATCTTCGTGCTGACAGAGAGTGGGATCATCGAAGCCCGACCTGCTGATCTGACACGGCCTGCGATCACGCTCTGGGAGCACCGCGCGGCGCGGCGGGCCCTGCGCGAGGCTGGACGTCATTCTGTGGACGAGGAGTTGATTTTCAGGACGATCGAGGCGCAGCGCGACCTCGTCGACACCGCGGTACGGCAGACCAAGGCCACGCGGCGTCATCAGGCGCGGCGGGCGCATCTGGCACCCCGGCGCATGATCGACGTGACACCGGATGACGCCGCGCGAGATGCCTTGCCCGCGCTGGAAGGGGAGGGGAGCCCGTTCCTCAGCCATCCCGGCTTCAAGGTCGAGGAATGGTACGACGATGACTGAGTTCCCGCATCTCTACCCGGGAGCCGGCAAGATCGCCGCGCTCAGCGCCGACGAGCGCATTCACCGGATTCGCGCCGACCGCTGGGTCTCCTATCCCAGGGCCGAGGCGGCCTTGGAGAAGCTGGAAACGCTGATGTCGTTTCCCGAGCGCGCCCGCATGCCGAACCTGCTCATTGTCGGTGACAGCGGCATGGGCAAGACGATGATCATCGAGAAGTTCACCCGCGATCACGCGTCGAGCTTCGACGAAGCCAGTGGACGGCTGCATATGCCGGTCGTTGCGGTGCAGATGGTCTCGGGGCCCGACGAGTCGCGCTTCTACCGCCGGATCCTGGCGGCGATTGGAGCCCCCGAGCCGCCGCGGGCGACACTATCTGTACTTGAGAGTCTGGCCTTGCGACTGCTCGCCGAATTGCGCCCGGGGATGCTGGTGATTGACGAGATCCACAGCCTGCAGGCGGGCACGATCCGCGAACAGGCGCGATTCCTGAACATGCTGCGCTTTCTGGGCAACGAGCTGCGCATCCCGCTGGTTTGCGTCGGCACCGCACAGGCCCGCAACGCGCTGCGCACCGATGATCAGCTGGTGCGTCGCTTCGAGGCCTTCGCATTGCCGCCCTGGCGGGAGGGCGAGGATCTGAACGGGCTGATGAGCACGCTCACGCGCACGCTGCCGCTTCGGCGCCAAAGCCAGATCGACGGACACGCGCTCGCGCGGATCATCAAGGTGACTGGCGGCATCACCTCGGGCATCTTTTCGATCCTGTCGCAGCTGGCGATCGCCGCCATCGAAAGCGGCGAGGAACGCATCCTCTCGCGCGATATTCTGGGTGGCGACCGGTTGCAGGCGGTCCTGGGAGAGCCGGTGTGACGGGGTGCGGGCGCCTGCCGGTTGTTTACGCCCCCGAGGTCGACGAACGACTGTCTTCCTGGGCCGCGCGCATGGCCCCGTTCTACGCCATGACGGTTTCGGAATTCGTTGCAGCGCTTGGCCTGAAGGGGCACGACGTGTTCGACCTGGAATGGCGTCTTTCGGAAGGGCAGGGGGCTCTGATCGCGGCTTGGACCGGCCTTTCGCCTGAGACCGTGCAGGCCATGACCTTCCGGGAGTTGGGGTCTGCGGCGCGCATGATGATCGCGCGGAAGAACCGGCATACGTGTCCGCTCTGTCCCGAAGAGCTGCATCGCAAATCCGCCGCGCTGCCGTGGCGATTCAGTTGCCCGGTGCATGCTGTGGAGTTTCGGGACGCGACCGGCGAGACCCTGTCCGACCGGTTCGGTGCGGATTGCTTTAAGAAACTTGAAGGGCATGCCGAGGCCGGTGCCGCGTATCTGGATGCCTGGGCGCGCAGCGCGGGGCAGGGAGACCTGGAAGCGCCCGAAGTGCTTCAGGTTCTGACGGCGCGGCATCGCCGGGCCTCGCCGCCGAATGTCGACGAGCAACCGCGGATGTCGCTCCAGACCCGGCGGGACTACCATGATTTCCTCACCACGCCGATCCTCCGGCAGGCGCTGACGGTCGTCGTTCCCGAATACGATCAGGTGGCGCCAGTCCTTACCAAGCCGGTGCGCCCCGGTCTCCACGCCCTGGCGCAGGGCTCGCTGTTACAGGCCTTCGCGCTGACGGTTGGCATCGACCGGATCATCGAGGATCCGGTCAAATGGGCGATCTCAATCAAGCTCATGAGCGACGCGGAAGGGCAGGGACGGGTCCGGGAAGCGCTCCGATCATGGCCACTCTCGTTGAGGCGACGCATCTCGGCCCGGTTCTGGCGCGCTGAGCGCGACGAGAGCGCACGCCAGTCTGCCGAAAAAGCCGCGAGACAGCGCCAGTCTCACAAATACCGCACCATCCAGTCTCATAAATACCGGTACAGAATCTCATGAACCCCGACTCGCTTTTCAGGGAAGTGCTTGAATCTCATGAATTCCGGCCATCCGACATCCGGGGTGTTTTTTGGGCGTTGCGGCATGCGTTTCCGGCCATTTCCATCTATGTCTGATAATGCAAACTTATTGGACATGAGGGAGAGATATAAGGTGGGGCGGTTTGCACATCATATTGTGGACGAAAGCGCCGCGCGAGACTAGTGTAGTAGCATGACATATCAGCCCGCCACCATCTCTGACGACCTGAGCACCCTACCGCAGCTACCCGGCTGGGTCACCTCCGGTCGTGTCGAAACCCTTGAAACTGTGGCCTTTCGGTCGGGAGCCGCGCTGACGGTGCTCGATCAGCTGGTTTCCGATCCGCGGTATGGCGTGCCGGTGAAGCTGCTCGCCAATCGACTGGCGCTGAGAGCCGCAACCGCCACCTCGAAACTGGAAGGTCGCCTGGCGCGGGAGGCCGATATCCGCGACGCCTACCATCTGACGCTACCCGGCGAGGCGCGGGGGCCCGACGGCGATCTTCTGGTGTTCTGGCGCGAGAGTTTGCGGGCGCGCCCGGGTGAGATCGCTGACTTGGTTGGAGCGGAGTATGCGGGCGAGGTGGGTGTCTGGCTTGACGTGGGATTGGAACGCGCACGGACCCATGGTCCGTTGTCGGGTTGCGTCGCAGCCCTGGGCGCCGTGCTCGAGGCCGACGACCGGGCAGAGCGCACCGCCTGCCTGTTCTCGGACGTCGTCCTTGCGCGGGCGCTGAACTGGAAGCAGGTGCTGCCCGTGACTGCGCAGCGTTTGACAAAGGCCGTTCTGCGCGACCTGACTGCAGAAGGGCAGGGGGCCGATCTGGCAGTCGAGGTGCGGGTCCTCGAGGCTATCGAAGAGTCGATCCGGGTGGCGCGGGATCTGGCCCGACGCGCCGAGACCCTTCGCGCCGTTGCGCCGAAGCTACGGGCCAAAGGGTCGGACGCGGCGGTCGCGCTGTTCCTGACCGAGGATGCCGTGGCGCCTGCGTCGATGCTGTCTCCTTGCATTCGCGGCACCTCGATCCCCATGACTGACCGCGCCGCGCGGCGGTTTTGCGACCGGCTGGTCGAGCTCGGAGTTGCGCGGGAACTGACTGGACGACCGACCTTCCGGCTCTACGGGATCGCATCATGACGACCACGACCAGGAAACGGAAACCGGCGGAGGAGGGCGGCGCTGTCTTTGACCGGGAGCTCGACGACCTCCCGCAGGAGCTCCGCTGGCGCGAATGGATGGGTCGGGTCGAGGCGGTGCTCTTCGCCAGTGCGTCGCCGGTCGGCCGCGACGAGCTGGCCCGCGTGGTGGGGCAGGGAGCCTCGGTCGAGATGGTGATCGACGACATCCAGGCCGAGCTGACCGGTCGTCCCTACGAACTCGCGCAGGTGGCCGGCGGTTGGATGTTCCGAACGAGGACGCAGTTCGCGGACGCGATCAAGGCGGCGGCCGATCTTGGCGAGCAGTCGTTGACCTTCACCGAGATGGAGATGGGTGTACTTTGCGCCATCGCCTATCATCAGCCGATCGACCGGGCGGGCCTGGCCGACATCTTCGGCAAGGAGGTCAGCCGCGACCTGTTGGCCCGGCTGCGCTACAAGGACCTGATCGCCAGCGGACCGCGCTCGCCGCGGCCGGGCGCGCCGCATACCTTCGTAACCACGGAGACCTTCCTGGTGACCTTCGATCTGCAGAGCCTGCGGGATCTGCCGGAGCTGGAAGTTGTCGAGCCGTCCAATCTTGCTGGTTAGATGAGGTCGTCCAGATCTCGATTATTTAGTTCGCTTTCAGAAGCGGACTCCACGCGTGCTTCCAATGCCTCTTGAGATTCACCGACCGCAGCCGGTTTGAGATAGGGTACGATATCTGCGAATTGTCGATGGACTTCACGCCGCGACCATTTGGCTGACCACATAAATGATCCAAACGAGGCCATCTCAGCATTTGAAAATCCCCGCCTCACGCAACGATTGGCGAACGCCATCGCTGTACACGGTTCCGTCTTTTCCTCGGAATGCACGTTGACATGACCCTGAAGGATTTGAAGCGGCGCCCCCATAAGATGGGCGAGATCAGGAACAAGCCTAATCACGAATTTTCGGGCACTGGTAGAACGTTTTTTGTCGCGTGTTTTGTCTGAAAGCCGCTTCTGAATTTGCATGAGAGGTGCGCCGTTCATCCAGTCCTGCAAGGCTGCGCGAAGCTTCGGAAGAGAAAAGGATGCACGGGAACGATCATCTTTGAGCTTCTTGATTTCCGTTCCGAAGAGATACTCTAGGTTTTCCAACTTAACCAAGCGAACGAGGTATTGCGGTCTAACCATCAGCCACTCAAAGACCCAATCGCACAGGCTGTCGACTGTTTCGAAGTTTCGAAAACCGTGCATGTCGAGCGCCTTTGACATGTCGTCCAGGATATCCTCCGGCAACCCCAACATGGATGCAGTGTTGCGCAAAGACAGCTGCTCGACGGGCAAGTCTCCGTCATCACTCTTCAGCAGTGAAAGGGCTGCGGAGGTTCTGCTCTCAACCCAGTCTTCATCCGCATCTTGACGTTTACGATAAGCCGCGAAGCTCCTAGCGAGGCCAAGTCGTATGTCCACTTTTCCATCGTCGCCTTGATCAGTTTCAGCCAAGCGCGCGACGACGTAGCGCTCCAGGTCACCGATGTCTGTTGCGCTGTCGTGGATGCGGTCCATCAGGGCCGTGAATGGATCGTCCAATACCAAACACTGATCGGTTTGCCCAAATATGTCTCGCAGCCTACTCCATCTTGAACCGATCCTGTTCTCTGCATCGTCCAGGCCAACGACCTGGCCTGGAATGACTAGAACGATACCGGTTGCGCTTTCACCGGCCCGCCCGGCACGGCCGGCTGCGTTCAGCAGGTCCTCTGGATTCAAAAGGTCCTTCCGACCGGAAGATGCGTCGAACTGGCTGTCCTCCGCAATGATGACCAGGTCCGCAGGCAAGTTCATACCCTGGCCGAGCGTCGGGGTTGCTGCGAGCACCGCCAACGTACCCTGGCGCTTGTACAGTGCCTCCACCAATTGGCGCTCCTCAGGAAGCAATTGTCCATGGTGGGTCGCAGCCTGGGATGCCAATTTTCCATCCACTAGAGTCAAGTACAGCTGATCAGCACCACCCATTTCATCGACGGAAATCTCATACAGACGCTGCTCAGTTTCAGTCAGTTCGACACTACACTCATCAAGTGCTGCCCCAGCCTTTTCTGATATAGAAAAGGCATTCGGTATGGATTGAGAAAAGACGAGAGTTCGTAGCCCTGCTCCAGCGGCTGCAGCAGCGACTGAAGATGCAACGACACCGGAGTTAGGCGTCACTTTCCAGAACTTGTTTGTCGAAAGCTGAAGTGCTTCGTTCAAGAGTGGTACAAGAGCATAGTCGCGGCGAACCTGTGACGCCCATGTCTGCTTCACGCTGAAGAACGCGTTTGGTTTTGCCGTCAGCTTGCGCTTTACCGCAGCAGGAACCCCCGCAGTGGAGCTTTTTGCGCGAGCATTCCGCAAGAGTTTTCGCAGGTCAGCAAGTCTCTTTTCATCGTAAACGACGCATCCCCTTAGTTGCCGGGTTGGTTTCCATGCATTGTCGAGAGCAAGTGAGTTTCTACCTGTCAGCTCCGCCAGCCAACCGCTCAGTTCATATGTGTTCTTCATCATAGCCGACATCAGGACGATATCGGCGTCCGGTACAACGCGGGTAAACCCCAAGATGCATAGCATCGCGTCGATTGCTCTCCGGTCTCCGTCAGTGCTCGGATGCATCAGATGACATTCATCGAAGATCAAAAGACCGACGTCATCAAACCGCTCTGGTTCCATATGACTGGTAAGGAGACAGGCTTCTGGAGTCATCACCATGACGTCCGGCAACTCGTCGCTATCCCCAGAAAACCCGAATTCGTCCATACGTTCACCGCGAACGGTTGCCCGCGGAAATGCACCGCGCAGGTCCCGTGCTGTCTGATCAACGAGAGCGTGCGTAGGAGCTAGGAATACCGCCTTGCGCCCGGATAACAAAGTTGCATGAATTTTGAGTTGTGCGGTCGTCGACTTCCCGGCCCCAGTGGGGAACCCTATCGCAGCAGATGTGCCAATCTTGAGGTACCCTTGGGCGACGGCGTCCTTGTGATTACGCCACAGATACGGGCGCGTCTCGGCAACCGTTTTCATGGCCTCGGTCCAACGATCCTCAGGTACGCCATCCGGAGGCGGTAGGTTGACGACGGCGCTTTCCATCAGGGCAGAGCCTGCAGCGATCAAGAGACTGGCCAAATGGAACGGTCCGGGAAAGACAGCGATTGCCCCTTCGGGGAATGTATCCTCCAGATCTGATGCGCCGGCGGCGAGCGACTTTACTTCAGAGAAGACTGCAATTGGATCGACCATCCCGCTCACTCGACGCCCTTGCAGCACGAAGGCCAAGGCTCGCACACCTCGCAAGAGTCGATAGTAGAGCGCTGCATTGGCTCGCTCGCCACCGGTACCCGAGACGAGTCGGTCTTGGGGCGGTCGCTTTCGATTCCGAATACGACCAACTTGTCCTTTTGCGAGCATGATCAAGTGAAGAATCAGTTCCGACTGCAGCCAATCGCCGCTCGGGATGCGGATAGAGTCTGCCACCTCAGCAGCATCCGCCGATGCCCCGGCTACCAAGAACAGAAGCATTGCCGAAACATCCGGACTGATCGCATTCGGCGATACAAATGAAACTGGCTGGTCCGAGTCCCGTAGAGCGATCGCTTGATGAACCAACTGATAAGCCGTTGCGGCAACAAAGCCTGCCGCTGCCCGGTTTTCTCTATCGGGATTAATGGCTACCAATGCTTCATTGGTCTGCGCCAACCGGCGTGCAAATCGAATTGTGTCCTCGAGAAGCTCTTCCCCATTTTCACTCTCGCGAAGCAGTACCCTTGCCGATACGATCTCGGCGAAAGCACGTGCAAGTCGGTCAGGCAAACCTTCGCGGTCCAGGTCGGGCAAGTCTGGGGTGGACCTGATGAGTTCGGACGTTGCGGGATCATACATTGGCTGCCGCCTCCGCACTGTCGATCTTGACGAGCGCTTTCTCCGCTACACAATCTATCCAGTCGCGAACGTCTTCCAAAACTAAGGTTTCGGCGCGCCGGCGTGCTACGTCACCCAGTACAGACTTCTCATACCCTTTGAACAAGCCCTTGCGTCCCTTTGCCGATGCATATTTGCCACCAACGGTCACCGCCACGCGGTATGCCCGTTTTTCATTCCATAGAATATCGGCAACAGTCCCGTCGGGGTCTGGGTCTCTGGATACCTCAAGTAGCGAAGTTACCGACGCAATGAGTTCGTTGTCTCGTCCGCCTGTTTCAAACTGCTCAAACTCCGGCCAGACCTTTGATTTAACTTGGTTCCGAGGGTTCTTGGTCGCCTTCTCTTCGCAGATGACAACATGGGCAATGCCGTCGCTGTCGAACTCAATAATGAGGCCATCCAACCCTTTGTCCGCTTTAATCATCTGTGGAGCCCGTATGAGAGCCTCATCGTCGAAACGGTGAGCGGCGATCCACGCAATGACCTGAAAAAACCAACCATCCCGATGGTAGGTCTTGTCGCCAGTGCCGACGGTCAAAAGCTTTCGCGCACCTTCGAAACCGCCTTTGGGATAGCGCGCGGGCAAATCGCCTGTGGCGCGCAATATGCGCTCCACTGTTCGCGACTGACCTATTGCGACGCGGGCCAGGAGCTCAGCAAGCTGGTCCTCGTCCTCAATCGTCCAAGTGGAGCCCGACCAACAATCTTTCTGCCGTATTGGGGTTAGGGTTACTGGCATGAGCTAGACGCGCAACTCAGCGATGTCGATCAGGCTTGGCGTCTTAACGGTAGCTGCAGAATGAGTGTTTCTCATCGTCGGACTCGCTCAAATGTAGAACTTGAATGGCTGGCGTTCGGCGTCATTGGCGCTTCCCATGACCAGAACATATTTATTTGTCATTGCGCTGCCCTTGTCTCGGCCAGAAAAGCTGCAAACGGTCGAATATCTTCCCTCACGCTCGCTGTCTCTAAAGCGGCCATGTAAGCCGCGCGCTGTTCGAGCTTGATGACTGTCCATGGTTGCCCGGCAGCGGCCATCATGACGTTCATCAGAAAGCGCGCTATTCGACCGTTCCCGTCCAGGAACGGATGGATAAATACGAAGATGAAATGTCCAAGGACGATCCGAACAGTCGGGTCATCTTCCGCCTTGAGTAGGTCGAAGAAGACCGGCATGCAGTCTCGAACTGCCTCAGGACTCATTGGGACATGCTGGGATTGCCGAATGTACACAGGGGACGATCGGTAGCCTGCAAGTTGAGAGGCCTTCAGGATGCCCGCTGTGACAGACGTTGCGAATAGGTTGCGATACCAATCACTCAGATCGCGCTCAACAACCTCACCCGCGTCAGCACCTTCCAGAACTGCCCGAATGCTTTCCTTCACTCTCTGAAATGCTTCCCAATATCCACGCGCTGCAAGGGCGTCTTTCAGCGCTCGGTCTTGCTCATCTGTTTCTGGGGTCCAGGTCCCCGAACGCACTTTGTCAATCAGTTCCGGCGAGACACGATAGCCCTCAATGGAGAGCGAATGATACGCATCCGTGACATAGATTTCGTCGATCTGCTTGAGATAGGCGTCGATGTCATTGGTGATGGGTTGGGCCTTTGGAAAGAGATCAATAACATCGTCGCGCATGCTCTCCCACTTCAAGCGGATGCGATGCACGTGGGGCGAGGTGATCCGCCCGGCGTTTGGCACAAGAATCGACTGCTCAAAGGGGTTGATCTCGCGAACGTCATGCGAAGCGGCTTTCATCGCCGCAAGAATTTCGTCTGCGACCTTTTCGGACCCGATGCTTCTAAAAGCACCAGCAAGCCTGCCGGCCGCTCGCGTGTGCCCCCCGTCCAACAGCTTGCCAAGCAGCCGTGAGGCATCCGGCATCATAGCAAGCACAGTGCGCGCTTCTGTCGGATGGTTTTGGAAGAAGACCTCGGGAACGAGGATTAGGGCATCCTCGACGGAGAATAGGCGTAAATTGTCGACGATTTCGAGCGCCCCATCTGACGCGATCGTTGCGCGCGTCTCAAAAAGCGACGTGTTGTGGGGCAGATCGGTCTTAGAGTTTCCGCCCTTGACCGCTCTTACCAATAGCTGAGCAGGAACTGTCGTGTTTCCAGCATGTATGATGAGGGACTGTTCAGGAGACAGAGACCAGTCAGTGCCAAACCGATCTGACAGGTATTGTGCGCAGAATCCCCAAAACGATGTGTACCATGCTGTGCTCTCACCGGCGTTTTCATCGGGGCGTGATGGGATGTACCAGCCCTTCATGACTTCCTTCAGGAAGCCTGCCTTCAGCAGCCGTTCGCGGTGAGTGCGTGACATGTCTTTGGAGCGAATGGCAATCGAACCACCAGACTGTAGTGTCTCGAGCTCTTCCAAGGAGCTTGCAAGCTTCTCTGCGGCACTCGGCATAATTATTCGGCTCCGTTCGAGATTTAGGTTTTAGCGTCGTACATGATTTAGGTGTATGTGTCGAACGATCTTTAGGGTTTTGTGATGCGCAAATCTTAGGTTTTAGTGTTATTGGCCCCTCCTGCCCTTTGGTCAGGACCGCGCCCCACTCGGTCGGCTGCGCGCAGCCGCCCTCCCCGAGCTGAACCGCCGCCTCTCCCTGCGACGTGCCGCTGGCCATGCCGTCTCCTCCGGAGCCAGCCCGGCCAGCCGTCGCATGGTCGTGGTAACGCTTCATCTCGGCCATTCGGTAACGGTCGCTGGGGCGGGCGTGTGACATCAGTGATCACGTACCTCGCGTCTCGGCCGCTGTTGGTCCTCGCTTTGCCGGATACGCAGCTCCGCGCCGCGATCATGGGTCGCAAACGATGTCCGACGACCGCCGGATTGCATTGACCGAAGCTGGCAGAAGGCCGGTGATGGTCGTGCTGTGCAAACCCAAGCTATCGGGTTGCCGTAGAGGGTCAGTTCGAAATCCCGGTGATCCGAACAGGTTGTCGAAGCTTCGACGTTCTCCATGCTGCGCTTCCAGACAACACACATCGGGTTGCCACGGAAACCAGCCGTCGTGGCACGTGAGGCAGGGTCAGCAAAGCTCTGACTGGTCGGGATTCGGCTCGGAGCGAGAGGGCAGAAATATCGCCACCACAGGCATTTCTCTCTTTCGGCTGTTCTCCCAGTTTCCTTCGTGGCCACCGCACTTCTCCTTTTGTCTGAGTTGCATGACATGCTGGTCGCAGCTGTCGTCCCGTCCACAAAGGTTGTCGCCGATTTTTTTCCCCTGACCCTGCGGGTCATTCCTCGCGCACCAAAAAGACCGGCGCCTGCCCCTCTCCGCTGCGCTTCGCCTTCGGTGTGGCCAGGCCTTGGCCAGCTGCAAGGTGACCATCATTGCAACGCAAACAAGGAGAAGAGCAATGACCACGAACTGCATCAAATTCACCAGCGCCGACATCGAAACCGCCAAGGGCGTCGGCTCCATCTCGACCCTGACCTTCGATCTCGACATCACGGTCGAACCCGTCGCGAGCACCAACCCGATGGCCCCCACGCACCGCGTCCTCGGCCGCTCCCCGCGCGGCAAGCTGGTCGAATGCGGCGGTATCTGGAAGAAGCAGAACAAGGAGACCGGCGCCGACTACTACACGCTGACCATCCGCGATCACGGCTTCAACGCCAACCTCGGCAAGGCCGCGAACCAGGACGACCTGTCCCTTCAGGCCATCATCCCCTGGGGGCCCAAGGACGCCGCCTAAGCCAAAGGCCAGACCGCTTCGGCGGTCTGGCTATTTCTCGTTCTTGGGTGCGCCTGATGGGCGGGCCAAAAAGCTGATGTCCGAAGAACACGGCATATTTCGGACGCGGACGCACAAGGGGACAGTCAGTCTGGATAGGCCGCTGACGCGGCTTCGATCTTTCTGTTCAGTGACAACGTGCATCGCGCGAACCCGAGTCGGAACCGAATGTCCGCAGGGAGAGCTGGCAGCCCGCTGAGCGAGGTAAGCGCCCCCCATCTCTCAGTCGAGCAACCTGCGTCACGGTCGTCTAGGCGATGCGCCCAGGGGTGGCAAACTCACCCTTTGCCGCGAGGGTGGAAATCGCAAATCATCGTCATGCATCCCGGGGCAACGTCTCACGTTAGGATCACCGCCGCGCGCCTTTCCGTCGACCTGTTGGCCTTAGAGATCGCTAGCCCGGGGTCGAGCGGTTGGCAACGCCGGGGGCAGGTTTCTGGACGGCTTGCGCCTTGAGCGCTGCAGTGCACCGCTCACAACAAACCTGCCCCCGGCGTGCTCCATTTCATTCCGCCCCGTGCCGGGTGCAGCCCGCTCTCAAGCCCCCGACCTTTTCCACGATCCGTCCAACGACAATCAACGGAAAGGATCACACCATGACACTCGAACAATCCATCGACCTCGCCGAACTGCAAGCCGACATGGCCTTCGATGCCTACCTCGCCGCCTTCGATGAAGACGCCCATCCCGAGACCCTCGACAGCCTCGAGACCGAGGCGCTGATCGCCCGCAGCCGCTACGACGATCTGCGCAATCAGGGACTGGGTCACTGACCCAGACACCCCTGCGGGTCTTCGGATCCGCAGGGGGCTGACGTCGACACTCAGAAGCATCGTGACGCTCGCAGAGGGTGCGACCCGCGCCATCCAGCGCGGGCCATTTTCGCGTTCGGAGCGCCCTATCCGTGACCGGCTCGAGCGTTGGGTTGCCTTTCGTCGCGTGCGTCTTGAACACAAGTTTCGGAAGCTTTTTCGACCTGGCTGTCCTGCATCGATGAGGGCGGGACCCGTTCCATGTTGCGCTGCGGAGCAGTCTTGACTGCACCATATTGCCAGCAAAAAGACACAAAATGCAAAACGTAATATTGCGCAATGTGATGTATTGAAGTATAAACGAAGGAGAGAAAGAAGACGTTGGCAGGATATGGCCAATGTTTGCACATTTTGTCCGAGGGGTCTGACCTGTGCCGAGGCCAGCGAAAAACCTGAAGCTTGAAGAGCGCATCGAAGTCGCGCGGCGCTTTGCAGCGGGCGAAAGCGCGCGGGACCTGGCGGCGGCATTTGGCATCTCTCCGCGTCATGTGAACCGGCTCGCGAAAGAGGGGGCGGGCGAGGGGATCACGGTGCGCGATCCGAGCGAGACAGTGGCGTTCAGGGCCAGCCGATCCGAGCTGGACGCCTTCGATGCGGAGTGGCGCGCGCGGGGCTATGCCAACCGGTCTCAGGCACTCAATGCGGTGCTGCGCGGTCGCTGCGGATTCCTTGATGTCCCCCGCGATCTGGTCGCCGAATTCTGCGCCGCATGGCGTCAGGCGAGGGACGTGAGCGACACCGGACTGGTGCTCGCCAAGGCGGTCCATCGCGGTCGGCTGGAGGTCTCGGAGGCGGACCGGGCGGTGCTGATCGAGTTGCTCGATCTGGCGCAGTCGATGAGCCGTGAGATGGGCCGGATGAAGGATGCGGCGCAGGTGCTTCGTCATCAGGAGTGGCCGCAAAAGGAAGGAGGGCAGGGGGCGGAGAGCGCGGTTCTGGAGGAGGACCCGCGCGCGATCGAACGCGGATTGAGGCTTGTAAGAAATGGCTGATCCGCTCGCCCTCTATACCTCGGTCATGGGGCGGCTCTGGGAAGATGAGCGCATCCGGGGTCAGGCCGCGGCGCGGATCGACGCGCGGCTGGCGGGGCGTCGGCAGGGGCGGAGCTTCGCGCATGTCGGATCCATGTCGGCGCGCAACGCGCTGAAGGCAGCGTCGGGTCAGAGCCGGGCGGCGGTCTTCAAACGGATCCGGGCCGGAGGCTGCAAGACGCGTGCTTCGCTCGGGGCGCAGATTTCCTACATCAACGACAAGGCTGTCTACACCTACTCGACGATGACCAATGCCCTGACCGATGCCGCGGTGCTTTCTGAGGAGCAGAAAGAGGACATTATCGAGGACTGGGCAGGGACCTGGCGCGGCTCGACCAAGCTCGGTTTCACCTCGCACATGCTCCTGTCCTTCCCGACCGACGTGACGGTCGATCAGGTGCGCGACATCGCGATGGACTGGACGGAGCATTTCTTCGAGAGCGGCGAGTACGGCGATCAGTGGGACTATGTGCTCGCGGTTCATGACGACCGGGCGCACAAGCACGCCCATATCATCCTGAACAACCGCGGCGTCGAGAAGGGCACCTGGTTTTCCTGCTGGGCTGAGGGTGTAATGTCGCCGCAGCTGATGCGCGAGAAGCAGGCTGAGATCGCGGAACGCTATGGCGTGATGCTTGATGCCACCACCCGGCTCGAGCGCGGCATTTTCGAGAAACCCGCCGGGATCGAGGAGATCTACCGCGCCAAGGAAGAGGCCCGCCTGCCGCGCGAGATCGTTATGACGGCCCAGGAATCCGCCATTGCGCAGGCGCAGGTGGTGGGCTTCGCCAAGGACTACAAGAACCTCGCCGACCTGCTGGACCGGATGGACCAACGCCACATGGCGCGTGCCGTGCGCGGCATGGCGGACGGGCTTGGTTCGGGCACGCCGTGGAATTTCACCGAAGGAGAGATAGACATGAAGGACATCAAGACCGTCGGTGACGCGATCGACTATTCCGAGCGCACGATCGAGGCGTTGAGGCTCAAGGCCGAGGAACTGGACCCGGCCGAGCGGGCCGCCTTCGAGGCGAAGGCCGCGCCGATCATCGCGGATCTCTCGCAGATGGTGCCCGACCCGGAGTTGCGCGCGCGCTTCGGCAAGCAGCTTGAAGAACCCTATCCGCCGGGGCGGGCAGCGAGGTGCTGATCGCGGCACTTCAGGCTGGCAATGATGAAGGGCTGCGTGACTTGCTCGAGCGCGCCGAAGAGGCAGGCATGGACAGCGAAGAGCTGGTGGCCCGGATCGCGGCGGGTGGCACGCGGAACTACGGCATGGCACAGGACTGGGTCGAGCGGGACATGAACGCGGTGCTGGCGAAGGATGGCCTCAGCGTTGAGACGGCCAATGACGACCAACTGGATGTCGCGCTCGAGAAGGTCGACGGGGTGATGGACGCGCTTATGGAACGCGCGAAGGAGATGGGCGTCGAGATCGGCCGGACCCTCGCGGACGAGGAGGAGGCGACCTTGCCTCTCATCGACGAGGACGACCGGACGCCCAATCCCTACCTGCAGGACCTCGCCGACATGTTGCGGGATGGCAAGCTCACCGAAGAACAGGAAGAGGTGGTCGAGCGGACCCTGCAATCCGAGCTTTTCAAGGAGCTGGGCGAAGAGGGCTTGGCCGAGCTACGCCGTGGCAACTACGAAGTGCTGGATGCGGCCCTGCCGAGCAAGCTCGACCAGATCACCGTCACGCAGGAATTCCTCGAGATGACCTTTGAGGAGACCGGCGATCAGGTCTTCACCGACCGCGCTGCCGGGTTGCAGCAGGACAAGGCGACCGAAGTGGCGCGGATGCGTGGCCAGCAGGAGGAGCTGGGCCGCGATCTTGGTCGCGACCGCGGTCTCGATGACGAGATGGAATTCTGAGGGGGATGACCACCATGACCAAGACACTTCCCCTCTGGGCTGCGCTCCTCTTCGGCGTGATCTGCGGTGCTGTCATCGGCACGATCATCGCCGCCTTCTACCTGACCCTGGCCCTGAAATCCGGGTTTCAAAGCTTCGACATGTTGGCGCTCTGGAAGGCCAGCGCCGGCACCCGCGCGGCGCACCCCGAGGCCTTCAAAGTGGGGTTTGGCGCTGTCGGCTTCGGGGCTTTCGGCCTCGGCGCCCTGGCGCTGGCCTGGACCTGGAAGAAGGAGCGGGACGATTACGGCTCGGCGCACTGGCAGACAAAGGCGGAGCTAAAGAAGAACGACATGCTGCAGGCTCCGGGCAAAGGTTTCGTCTGCGGCAAGCTCGGAGCCCCGACGTCCAAAGCTGAGTTCATCTCCTCGACCACCATCCCGCATGTGATGATGGTCGCGCCCACGCGGGCCGGTAAGGGCGTTGGCTTCGTGATCCCGAACCTTCTGAGTTTCGCGGGCTCGGTCGTGGTGCTCGATGTGAAGGGCGAGAACTTCGAGAAGACCGCACGGCTCCGGGCGCTGAACGGCGACGAGGTCTATCGCTTCAGCCCCTTCGACTGGGCCAATGCCACGCATCGCTACAATCCGCTGGCGCGGATCGCCAAGGCCCCGAGCTTCGCACAGCGCTTCACTGAGGTCTCGATCCTGGCCGACCTCTTTCTCGACAAGGACAACAAGCAACTCGACACCTTCTCCGAGGCGGGCAAGTCGATCTTTGTTGCCGCTTGTCTGCTGGCGATCCAGCGCGGCACGCCGAATCTTGGTGAGGTCAACAAGATCGTCGCCGGGGGCGAATACAAGAACGCGCAATACAAGACCTATGCCGACGAGGCCGAGGAGGACATCCTGCGCGAGCTCTGGACCAATGCCGCGAGCGCCTCGTCGCGGCTGCTGACCTCAAACATCCAGGCGCTGATGACCGCCGGTCTCAAACAGTGGGACAACCCGGCGGTACGCTCGGCCACCGAGGCGAGCGATTTTGATTTCTCGACTTTTCGGAAGCAACCGCAGTCGCTCTACATCGCCGTCTCCGAGGATCACATCGCGACTCTCGCCCCGCTCCTACGCCTGATGTTCGCCGATCTCATTGCCTCGATCCGCCTGAATGAGCCGGGTCCGGACGAGCCCTGGCCCGTCATGATGATGATCGACGAGTTCCAGCAAATGGGAGCGATGCCCTATCTCGAACGCGCGATCCATTCGCTGGCAAGCTATGGCGGTCGTGTCGCGATGATTGCGCAGTCGCTGGCCTCGCTCGACCGGATTTACGGGCCCGAGGGCCGCGAAAGCCTTGAGAACGGGGCGGGGCTGAAGCTTTACATCACGCCTCGCGATCAGCGCACCGTGAAGGAAGTCTCCGCTGCGGTCGGCAGCACCACCCGCGAGGCGGTTACCCGGATGTATGGCCGGAACAAGGGCTTCCTCGGGGCGACCTCGAGCTCGGCGCGTCTGGAAGAGCGGCCATTGCTTTCCGAGACCGAAGCGCGCCTGATGGACCCCGACGAGGTCATTATCCTCGCCTCGCCGCAGCATCCGATCAAGGCGAGCCGGATCAAATATTACGACGATCCGTTCTTCAAGGAGATGTTGGCGCGCCAGGAGGGAAAGCCCTTCCCCTATCCCCCGAGTGTGCAGGGCGTGGGGCCGTGGGACAGCGACGGTAGTGACGAGGCAAGTGCTGATGAGCCGTTGAAGCCAACCGAACGCGCGCCAGTCCGGGATCGCTCGCACCGCCGCGAAGCGCGCGCGATGAGCTTGAGGACGATGGAGGCCGGGCGTGGGCAACCAGAGCCAGAGACGCTCGAGCGGGAAGCGAACGTGCCCAAGGAATGGGAGGCGGCGCTCGACCGGCAGGAGGATTTCATTGAGGAGTTGTTGGGTGGGTGAGCGCGACAATCTTGTAGGCAGCTTTGCCCTTGGGACTGATTGGAGACAAGCGCGCTTGAGATGCATCTCAATGCGGCTTGAAAACTTCAAAGTCATTTCAACGCAGCACGCTAGATCTTCGCCTCGGGGTAGTGCCCCTTTATTTCCGCGTTGAAAAAACGACCTAGTGAGTCGGCGGACATGAGACGCTCGTACATGAAGGCAGGCACGTTGAAATACTGATAAACGCCGCCATGCCTGAATTGGACCTCGAGCGTCTCTAATTCAGGGTCATACCCGACCTCAGCCAAGTTGCTGGAAGTTACTGGCTGTCGTTCCATCAAATTCCTCCCTCGTTCTCGTCTTCGTTCTCGCCCACTTCTGGTGGCTTCCACTTTGGGTCCTGGGCACGCCATACCGCGACAAGCTCATCATAGTTTTCAGGGCCCCTGGGGCGCTTCCAGCTGTCCGCTACAAGCGGATCTTCGCTGTTTGGACGACGGTCTTTGGGTGGGAGAGTGACGCGGCAGCGCACTGGAAGCCGTGCAGCCTCGCCGGTTATTATTGCTTCGCCGGTCCTTAGAACCGAGAGGCTATCGGCGATACCGCTCAGGTTATCGGGCAAAGCGGCTTGTACCTTGCTGCGGTCAGTGGAATTGGTGAGGCGCAACGCGACAAAAGTCCCACACTGGGAGAGAATGGTGTCGTCAATTTCCGAAGGACGCTGGCTGACGATCATTGCACCAATACCGAACTTGCGTCCCTCTTTCGCGATTCTCTGAACCATTTCGCGCGCAGGGTTGTCGGATTCTCGACCAAGATACCGGTGAGCTTCCTCCATAACGACGAGTTGAGGCCGCTTTCGGCCGCCCTCATCGCGCTCGCGACCCCAGAAGAGCGCTTCATAGATAATCGACAGAATCGCCCCGATCAAATCTAGAAGAACCGCGCTAGGAATACCCGACAGATCAAGCACCGTTATCGCTTTCTCGTGGCCAATCCAGCTTTCGAGCAGGGATGGAAGGTCATTCGTTACGTGGCCCGTCAGGTCAGGCTCCCATTCACCGGGCTTGAGCAGGAACTCGAACTGACGATCGAGCATACGTGATCGCATTCGGTCGAGCTGCTTGCGGATTCCGAGCACACCGACGTTGTTCTGGTAAGGTGCTGAATTCGTTGTTGTGTGCGGCTGGTAGGCTGGTTGACGAAGCGTGGTCGCGTCGCCGGGCTGAATGATCGCCGGTTGTGTCTTGGCCTGATCGAGCCAGGTTTTAACTTCTGGTTCGATCAGCTCGAGCCACAGGTTTCGCAAGCTGTACGGAATAGGGCTGTCGAAGGTCATTGAATTCAGATCGACACCAGGCAAATTGTCTGCTTGAGCAATCGCGCTTTTGGCTGCGAAGATCTTGTCGAGTATTGCGGTCGTTGCGCGATCATCCAACTTCCCGCACAGAAAGTTGAGTATTTCGGCCGGCCGTAGTGCCCAGTACGGAATGACCAGCTGCTTCTCTCCGACTCCGGGTGTGATCCGAAAAATCTCAGCGTTGTCGGCGAGCGCGCTGGCATATTCGCCGTGGATATCGAGTAAGAGGATGCGCGCGTTCGGAAAGCCTGCTCCGTCAGGCGCCGAGATTGACCGCAACAAGCTAGAGACAGTCGTGGACTTGCCCGACCCGGTAGAGCCAAGCACTGCGCTATGGCGCGTGACTAGCTTGTCGAGGTCCAGGCGGACCGGAATGCTCTCGGCGTTAGCAAGTCGCCCGACTATCACTTGTCCGGAAAACTCTGCACCGTAGATCTTGGCCAGATCCTCTTCTGTGACCAGATGCACTTCATCGTTCACGTTCGGATACTGGCTGATGCCTCGCTCAAACGAGGCCTCGACAATCTCGCCAATGAGCTGAACGGTTAGCCATCGTTCGCCGCGGTCTAGCGCATCGACTAGCGTCACCGGTGTCGCACTTGCCCCGACCTCTGATATGATAGCATAAAGATCATGATACCCCTGTGGTATCCGCACAAAGCTGCCGACCTGACCTACCCGGTAGCTTCGTCCTCCGATGATCGCAATGCCCGAAGCAACGCCCTCGAATTGACGCACACTTACGGTCGAACCGGCGACAGAGCCGACATGGCCGAGAAGAGTAGGGGCGTTCATTTGGCCTCCGACGCGGTGGCGGCTGTCGGTGGTGGCGCCTCCGCTGCCAATGCTGCAAGGTCCGGTTGTGTCGGAAATGCTTGAACCGATCGTGATGCCGCGAAGAAGCGAGCAAAGGGTTCTATTGCACCGAGCGTGAAGTTTCCTTTGTCGTCCATGTAGGTTGACCTTATCGGCCCCCAATCCTTGCTCGGAAGTTCGGCCGGAGCTTTCCATGCGCCGCGCGTGCCGTTCACCTTGGCCTGGTCACGTGCATAGACGCTAAAGTTAGGCAGACGGCGCGCGAGGTCGCACGCCGGACCCTCTTCATCTAGAATCTTGTACTGGAATGCGAATACGCTGGAGGATGGATTGGCTGCGAGCGCTTCATCTATTCGGGCCGCGATGTGTGCATCGGCAAAAGAAAATCCGATAGAAATGAGTAGCGTGTCGGGGGTGAGCAGGAACGTACGAAGGCGATCGAGCAACGCTGCGTAGGGCGCTTTCTGTGTTTGATCGTATTTCAGGTGTTCGGGGAAGACGAGGTGACTTGCTGAGCTTTGGCCCGTGCGAATTACTTCGCCCTTAGAGCTAGCGCGCCAGCCGAGCGATCCATGGAGCTTCCATAGCCGCGTCCAGCGCGCGGGAAGATCACTGCGCGACACTGAGACGGGGTCGAAGAATGGTTCGCGACCACCCGTGAAGCCATCGAAGTACGGCGCTCGTACGGATTCGAACGCTTCTTCGAACAACAAGTCGTAGTTCGTGGTGAAGATTTCAACGGGATAGTCACGCGTTGTGCCCGTGATCCAATTCACGAGATCTGCATATGCTGATTCAGTCTCGGGCAATCGGACGTCCACGATCTTGCCTATCTCGGAGCAGATCGCTTCTCCGAAGGTCGCAAAGCCTGGGCCGTCGAGATCGTGGACTTTCGACGAACCAATCACTTGGCTCAGAGAGCGAATCCTCGAAAGGATCGTCTCGATGTCATGCTGCGCGAGTTCGGCTTTCAGGCCATCAATCTGTTTTTGATAGGTTGGGGCAAGTGTCGTGAGAACTTGGTCCGTGAGCCCCGCAACTGCCGGGATGAGCGGATAGGTGCCATCGGGCTTTGCCATTCCGGCAGAAGCTCCAGCGCCAACCAACAGCCCGATCCGCTTCCGGCCCTGCGCGACGATCGTCCTAAGCGCCGCCATATACTGATCGGGATTATGAACACTGACAGTCAACTTGCGCTCCCTCAACACTTGCTTCTGCATCCTCGCATCTAGCACTTGGTTCAATATTTCACGCTCGATCTCGCCCGTCTACGGCGGCCGTCTGAAAAGGCTCCGGCTTTCCAACCGCATTGAAGCTTGTTGCGCTTGTTAGCAGCGCAGTTTGGATAGTGTGCGCAGGGGGCGTGTCTGTCGTGCGTTCTGTATCCCGCTAGGCCGAAATGCCTTGCCTCCGTCATGCGGAAATTAAGATGCCAGCTTACTATGTCAGTTTCATTAGGCTCATGTTGGCGTACAGATGCAGACAGGGCCACTGTTTTATCTCATCCTGTTCGGCATTGAATTTGCAGTCTTTTCGCTGAGGGCGTACTTTAAGCACCCAATTCTTCCATCCTATCTAATTCTAGCCGAGCTTTTTCGTCATCGAGGCGCCATCGTCTTACGACATAAAATGCGAGCGCCTTACGCGTTTCGATCAGTAGGTGCGTCTTGTCGCCAAAGCCGTACTCCAGCCGGACGGCCTGCGCTTGTGCATCGGATAGATCTGAACGCGGGCGTATCCACAAGCGCACCAAGCTGTTCCAGTCCGTGTCAAATCGCAGAGAGGCAGGCCTCTCCCGCGTTTCCAGCTGGGTTTGTTTCGTTATTCGTATTGGGAGATAATCGCGGTACGCTTCGTGATTATAGCTCCAGGCGCGGAGATAAATTGCCTCTCCGTCAAAATGAAACTGAACTGGACTGATCCACTGAGGGTCGGAGAGGCCGCTTGTCATCGAGGTGTAGGTGATCTGGATGTCTCGTTCGCCCTTCATCGCGCGGTAGAGCTGTGCGACGATGGTGGAATCCATCACGCGAGTGGGAAGCGGGATGCTCGCGCCAAGCGATGCAGCCTTGCCATCGAGCAATTCGAAAACTTGTTTCGGGCCAGCATCAGTCAATGCGCAGTGGTCGCCGGTCGAGAAGTAGGCCTTATCCCCAGCATCGTAGACTGGCGGCGTATTCGTCAGCGAGAGATAGGTTCGAAAGTCAACGGCAGCCTGTGCCATAGAGATATTGAATCGTTCCATCAAGTCACGACGGTTCGCCTGACCCCTCCAGGTCAGGCATTGGTCGAGGAACAAAATTCGCTCGCGTTGCGCGTGTTTGAGGTCTTCTAGGGTCATGCACGAAGCAGTACTTGACTCGGCTCACAAAGTCCATACATTTACTATACGTATAGAATGTGGATTGATCTGATGCGAATACTTCATACAGCGGATCTGCACTTGGGGCGGCAGTTCATGGGGTTGAGCCTTGAGGAGGATCACGAGGTTATCCTGGGTCAGATCCTTGAAACGCTTGTGGCCGATCGGGTCGATGTTCTTGTCATCGCCGGAGACGTTTTTGACCGTGCCTCGCCGCCCAATTCGTCGATCCGGCAGTTCAATCGTTTCCTCAAGCGCGTGGCGGAGGAGACCGAAGCCGCTGTGGTGATGATCTCTGGAAACCACGATTCTGGCGACCGGATCGAGGCAATGTCTGTCTTTTCCACCGCGTCTTGTGTGCTGGTGCGCGGGATTGCCGACGCGGTAGAGGCGCCGCTGGTGCTGCGTGACCCGCAAGGCGAGATCGCCTTTTCCGCACTGCCCTTTTCCTATGAATACGCCGCACGCGAGGTGTTCGGGGATGAAAGCATTGATGCGCCAGCGGAAGTCGTTGCCGCTCAGATCGCTGCGGCGAGGAGGCAGGTGCCTGATGGGGCGCGTTGGGTCGTCGTGGCCCATGCTTTCGTCGCGGGGGGTGCGGTTGGCGAGACCGAGCGCGCCCTGACGCGAGTCGGGGGTATCGAAACTGTTCCCTCCAATGTCTTCGACGGGGCGGACTATGTTGCACTAGGACATTTGCACAAGCCGCAGGAAGTCGGCGCGAGCCATATTCGTTACTCCGGCGCACCGCTCGCTTTCGGGTTCGACGAGGCAGGAAACGAAAAATCCATGACTGTCGTCGATCTGCAGGCTGAAGGGGCCGAGATCCGCACCGTACCGTTCCGACCGATCCGGCAGGTTCGCTCGCTTACCGGGGCATTCTCGGATCTTCTGGAAGGAACGCCGTCTGATGACTTCATCCAGGCGATCCTGACGGATGAAAACCCTCTGATCGATCCGATGAAGCGGTTACGCGCGACCTATCCCAATGCTTGCCATCTGGCCTATGCCCGGCAGGAGCGCGCTGCGGAGACCAAGGTGCTCGGCAGTGGGCGGGCCGCGGTCACGCCAATCGAGATGATTGGCAACTTCGTGAAAGTTGTGCTCGGCCGGGAACCATACGCCACCGAAGTCGCGATCGTCGCGGAAAAGCTCCACGCAGGAGCCTCCGGGGAGGAGCAGACATGAGACCCATTCGCCTATCGCTTCAAGCCTTCGGGCCATTTGCGACAACCGAGGTAGTAGATTTTCGCTCCGCGCTGGAGACAGGGCTGTTCGGAATCTACGGCCAGACAGGGGCTGGGAAGTCGACGTTGTTCTCGGCGATGTCTTTCGCGCTTTTCGGGGCACCAACCAAGACCGATCAGGAACCACGTTCACTACGCTCGGATCACGCCGCTTCGGATCTACCTACCGAAGTCGAATTTGTCTTTGAGCTGGGCACCAAGGCCTACCTAATCCGTCGTCGTCCGGCGCAGGAACGTCCGAAGGCACGCGGTGAAGGGACCACTGAGGACGCGGCGGAAGCCTCTTTATTCGACGTCACCGGGATTCCGGTGGACACTCTTGGTCCGAGTCAGTCCGGCCGTGTCATTGCGGAAAAGAAGGTCTCGCTAGTAGGGCAGCAGGTCGAGGCGCTGCTTGGCTACGGGGCGGATCAGTTTCGACAGATCGTGCTCTTACCGCAAGGCAAGTTCGAGACGTTCCTGGCCGCAAAAACGGATGCGCGGGTCGAGATATTGCGGGATCTCTTCGACGTGAAGGTCTATCGCGATCTCGCCGCAAGGCTGAAGGAAGAAGCCTCAGCGGCAGAACGAGCGTTGCGCGACCAGCGTGCGCTCTACCTGGCTCGACTCGAGGAGCGCGGGTTCGAGAGCGCCGAAGCGCTTGAACTTGGGATTGTCGCAGCCGAAGCCCAAGTCGAACAAAAGCAGGGCGTTCAGCGTGGTGCGGAGATGGCAAACGAAGCTGCGCGTAAAGCTCTGACCGAAGGCGAGCAAATCGAAAAGGCATTTTCTTCTGCCGACACGGCACAGCAGGCTGTCGATGATCTAGAAAAGAAAACGATCGAGGTCGAAGAGCTAGCCAAGCGCGTTGAGGCTGTCCGGAATGCCTTGCAGGCCCGTGATCTTGAGACGGCTTGGCGCAATGCGGAGCAGGATAGCCTGAAAGCGGTGGAGGCTGTCACGAAGGCCGAGGCGGAACTCAACATCGCCACTGGCGCGAAGGAGTTGGCGGAAAAGAAACTTGCTGAGGCACAGTCTGGCGAGGACCGACGGCAACAAGTTCAGGCTGACCTGACAAGGTTGGAGGCGATCGAGAAGCAGGTCGGGCAGGCAGCGGATCTTAGAAGCGCGTTTGACGACGCTGTAAAGGACGAAGCTTCAGCGAAGAAGGCTCTGACCGAGGCCATTGATGCCCGAGAGAAGCTCAAGTCTCAGCGCGATGCGACCGATCTGGCGCTTGATCAAGCGCGAAAGACCGAAACGGAGCGAGGCCAGCTGACCGGTGAGCTGGCCGAGTTCAACCGAGAAAGGGTCAAGGCAGCGGCGTATGCTAAGGCGCAAGAAGCTGTCGCAGATGCTCAACGAAAAGTCGAAGCGGCATCGAACGAATTGGCGACAAGAACCGACGCGGCGCGAACCGCTGACGCGGGCTTGCTAGAAGCCGAGGCACGGCTTTCGCGCACGCAAGCGATCATTCTCGCGGAAAAGTTGACCGAAGGGGCGCCCTGCCCTGTCTGTGGTTCCCATGATCATCCGGCGCCTGCCCATGGTGCGCCTGAACAATCTGGTTTGACAGAAGCGTTTCGGAGCGCTCAGGTTCAGGCGAGAATCGCCTCCGAAGCCAGAGTTCGGGCCGAAAGCGACCTCGGCAATTTCCGAATGCGGCTCGACGAAAAGAAGCGGGCGCTGGAGGAACAGGAGCGCCCTGAGCGCACGTTGGCGGAACTCGAAGACGAAATCGCGCGGATTGAAGGCACCGTCGCCACGCTTGGAGAGGCGGTTGATCTGGACGCGATGGCGGAGCAGTTGGCCGAGCTCAAGCGCAAGGTGACTGAGGCAGAAACCGGCGAGGCTTCGGCGCGCACCGCTGCGGGGAAAGCCGAGAACGCTCTTGCCGGCGCGCGCGCCAAGCTGGACACAGTGATTGAGGCCCTGCCGGAAGGTCTGCGCACGCCTGAGGCGGTTGTCGCTCGACGGGAGGCTTTGCAGAGAGAGCAAAGGCAACTCTCCGAGGCGCTGGAAGTGGCGACGCAACAGGACCGAGCCGCCAGTGAAGTGCTCACCCGTTCGCAAGAGCAGCTAGAAGCAGCGAAGCGGGCGCGCGACGGGCAGCAGCAGCGCGTGAAGAAGGCACAAGGTGATTTTGTCGCTCGGCTTACCGAGGTTGGGCTGGACAAAGCGGGATATGATGCTTGCAAGAGCCATTTCCCGACTCTCGACGCCGACCGCAAGAAGGTAACCGATCACCGCGATGGATTGATCGCTGCTCGCACGACATTGCAGAACGCCATCGCCGCTTGCGCAGATCGTGAACGCCCGGATCTTGCCCCACTTCAGCTGGCGTTGGCAGACGCCACCCAGACCTTGAACGCGGCCAACGCAGCACTTGCCACAGCGAGAACGGATGTATCGTCACTGACCAAATTCAAGGAATCGCTTGCCGCGGCTCTGACCGAAACCGAGCGGCTAGAAACCGAAACCGGTCCGCTCCGGGGGCTGGCTGATCTGGCTAACGGCAAGAACGATTTCAAGATGACACTCGAGACCTTCGCGATCGGGGCAATGTTCGACCAGGTTCTTGAGGCGGCGAATATGAGGCTCGACCCAATGACACGTGGTCGCTACCGGCTAACGCGCGGGCTCGAGGCATCTGGCGGTCGCGGCAAGCGTGGGCTCGAAATCGAGGTCTTCGACATCAACACCGGCAAGGCGCGCCCGACAGCCACGCTGTCAGGCGGCGAGACCTTTATCGCGGCACTGGCCCTCGCGCTTGGGCTAGCTGATGTGGTCGAGAGCCTTTCGGGCAAGATCCGGATGGACACAATCTTTATCGACGAAGGCTTTGGGAGCCTCGACACCGAGAATGGGGCGGGCACGCTGGATCAAGTGATCCAAGTTCTTGCCGCGCTGACAGAGGGCAGTCGTGCCGTGGGCCTGATATCCCATGTAGGGCTGGTGCAAGAGGCTATTCCACAAGGCTTCTACGTGCGTTCGACCCCGAGCGGCAGCCGGGTCGAGGAAAGGAGGGGGCTGGGATGACGGACCGTTGGTATTACAGGAAGGCACATACCCGCCGTCTGTCGACAGGGCGCACGGTATCCGTTCGCGGAGGTTGGGCAGTTCGAGGCGATCGTGAAAGCAAGAAGGGCGCATCCTTCAGGCGGACTTGTCCAATATGCGGGGCGCTGATCGTAAGCGTGGGCATGCCCAGAGGAGGGTGGGTCCATTTTGAGGGCGGCAAAGGCCTGACACGTATTAAACATCCGTGCCTGCATCTTGGTGAAGGCCTGAGCAGGCGGCGCGACGAAGACACGCCAGACCTTTTTGAGGCGAGGCTGCCATTTTGAAATGTCACTGATGAAGCTTGCGAAAAGTTGGCTCCAATCCCACATCTAGTATCTAGAAGCAAACCAAACACCATATGGAGGATAGTATGGCGGTAAATCGTAAAGGAACTTCGACCAAGGTTGCCTCGCTTGCAGCAGACACCCTTTTCAAACCTGGCTCTTCACAGATCGCCCGCAAGCTTGCTGGTTCGGCGTTGTCTCAGTCAAAGACCAATCGGCAAACCGGAGCGGAAATGGAGGACCTCGCGTCAAAGGTACTTCGCAGCGATCGCTATTCTGAAAAGACAAAGACACTTGCCGCTTCGGTGTTGTCCCAGTCGAACAAGAAGCGCTGACTGTAGACAGTATAACAGTGGTTTCGGGCTCAAGCGCTACAGGCCGTGTCTCACGTAGGTAGCGCTTTGGGTAAATCATGAACAAACATTAAACATTTGAGTTGAGCAGATGCGGGCATTCATTTCTTATTCCCATAACGACAAGGCCGCGCTTGATCGGCTGCACGTCCACCTCAAGAACCTTACAAGGGAAGGGCGTATTGAGACCTGGTATGATCGCAACATCTTGGCTGGTGGCGAACTGGACGCTGAGATTGAACGGGAACTGGAGGCTTCCGACCTGTTCCTGCTCCTGGTGAGCCCCGACTTCATCGCATCCGACTACTGTGTCGAGCGCGAAATGAGACGCGCGCTTGAACGCCACGCCGCAGGGACCGCCCGTGTAGTGCCGATCATCGTGGAGGAATGCGATTGGAAAGCGATGAGGGAGTTGCGCCAACTGAAGGCCGCGCCGACTGACGGCAAGGCGATCAGCGCATGGGCCAATCCAAACACCGCTTACCTAAATGTCGTGCAGGAGCTTCGACGCATCATCGAAGCTGAAGCTGTACCTGCAGCTGCGGCGGAGGTAGCCCATGAGCCGTCGGCCACACGCCCCTCGATGGCACGCTACCGAGCAAAGCGGCAGTTCGACCAAATCGACAAGGGTGATTTCCGCGATGCTGCCTTCGCCACCTTCAAGGATTACTTCCGACGAGCGATCATCGAAATGGACTCAATCGATGGATTGCGCGGACGTTTCGTTGACAGAAGTGCGACCTCTTTTGGGGCAACGGTTGTCAACAGCGGCCATCGAAATGGTACGGCCCACATCTCGGTGCACTGCCGTAGCTCGCAGGTCGCCCTGGGCGATATTTACTACTCGTTCAGCGAAAACGCCGGTGACAACACAGCAAACGGCGGTTTCAACATTTCGGCCGATGATTACGAGCAATTCCTGATTCAAACCATGAACGTCTTCGGTAGAACTGATGAACGACTGACTCCAGAGCGAGCGGCTGAGGTGCTCTGGAATGAGTTCATTGGTAACGCAGGTATCAGCTATGACTGAGCGTGTTCATTTCCGCTGCAACAATTGTGGGCACCGCTTCGAAGTCGAAGTGCTTGATGAGTACGAACGTCGCGAGGCCCGCCGTGAAAAGCGGCCGACTAGCGCGGTGCATTGTCCCGAATGTTATCGAACCGATATCCGGAGGGGTTGGGAATGAAGGCTCGTGAGGGAGACCACATATGCGAAGCACTTTGAACGCAAAATCAGCCGCTCTCGCCGAGGAGCCGAAAGGTACGCTGTTTCTCCTCAAGAGGTACGGCCATCAGCCGATCTATGGCATTAAGCTTTCCGAACCATTGAATCAGCCCAACGACAAACCGACGGTTCTGCTATTGAACCCTGACTTTGGGCGTGAAGGCGAAGCCAATTGGCATCGGATATTCCAGTGGGAAGCGGACGAGTGGTGTATCTCCTTTGGAACCGACTGGATATTGCAGCCTGATTTCGCGGCTTCTTCGCTGTCTGAGATGAACGATCCGCAGCAAGAGGCATGTCTGACGATCGGGCCCCAGGGCATTCACTTCCGTGCGGCACCTGGCGACGGATTCCGGGTCTCCTATCGCCACTTCATCCATGTCGAAACCCTAGATCCGGTGAAGGATCTCGGAAATGCCGCCTTCCACCTCAACTCGTACCGAATCTTCTTGAACCGAGAGGATTGGGATAATGGGCGCCCCCCGATCTTTCAGCACGGCGTCTAGGCGACAGCAACTTCTCCTTCGAAGCCAGGAACAGATACTTGCTGTGTCATAGGGTGATCGTTACGCCATGTGTGTCCGAACGTTTCACCGATATCACTGCACTCAAGACGTCGCTAATCTGCTTTCAATGCGTCAACGTTCAATGGCTTCGTTCACCCGGCAGATAGAACTCCGTAATCCCGCGCTTCCCCTCAACCCGCCCGAGCTGGACGATCACATCGATGGACTTGCGGATATATTCCCGCACCTCGGCGAATGTTAGCGGCGTCCCTGCCTGCAGCACCATAATCGCCAGCCGGTCGATGGCGAGTTCCGCGGTTTCGGCGTGGATGGTGGAAACCGATCCACCATGACCGGTGTTGATGGCTTCGAGATAGGTCAGGGCCTCGGCCCCGCGCAGCTCGCCGACGATGATCCGATCGGGTCGCATACGGAGGGAGGCTTGAAGGAGAGCATTGGCGCTGCGTTGCGAACCGGCACCGCGGTCGGCCAGGAGGGCGACGGTGTTCGGCTGGCCGGGGAAGAGCTCGAAGGCGTCTTCGATGGTGATCAACCGCTCGTGCTCGCTCACATGGGTCAGGAGATGGCGGGCGAAGGTTGTTTTGCCGGTCGAGGTGCCGCCACTGATCAGGACGTTAAGCCGTGCCTCGACCAGGGTCTGTAGGGCAGCTTCGAGGTTCTCTTCGGCGAGACTGGAAATGTTCTTCATCTTCTCGGCTCGGAGCGCGTCGAGCGAGACGGCCTTGCCGAAGAGATAGGCAGGAGCGTAGTCCCGGACGCTGCCCGAGGCGAAGAGACGGATGGTGATCGAGGCCCCGCGGTCGATGGCGGGCGGCACGGCGACCTGGACCCGAAGCGGGCGGCCCGCGTATTCTACTTTGCCGGAGACGAGCGGGTTCTTTTCAGAGACGCGGGCCTTGGCGTCGCCGACGATGGTCTGGGCCATGTTGAGCGCAGTCGTTCGGTCCACGGTCTGGCCTTCGTGGCGCATGGTGGCGTCGCCCGCGGCCTCGAGCCAGACCTTGCCATCTGGATTGATCGCGATCTCGACCACGTCGTCACGCCTTAGAAGGTCACGGAACGGGTCGAGATAACGCTCGAGATAGGAGGTTGGGCTTTCTGAATGGCTCAATAAATCACCACATCCCGGTCCACGAGCACGGTGACCGAGGCCCCTTGATCGACATAGATCGTCGGTGCGATCGAGACCTGGTCGGCGATGACTGAGCCGACGGCGTCCTGAAGGTCGCTGCCGACATCGCCCAGAACGATGCTGGTGGTTTCGTTGTTGGTACTCTCCGCCGCCACGGCCGGCGCCGCCCCGATCACGGAAATCAGTGCCGCTCCGCCGAAGCGCTCGGCGAACTTGGTGTCGACGAGACCGGTGAGGCCAGAGCGGCCGAGCTGATCCCCGCCCACGGCGGCGATTTCCATCGAGGTGCCGTCCGGCGTCAGGACGCGGGTCCAGAGGATCAGGATACGCTTCTGATGCATCTCGATGCCCGAGCGGTATTGGCCAAAAAGGCGGGAACCCCGGGGGATCAGGATCCGGTCCCCGGAAAATGCCGGAACCGGTTCGGAGACCACCGCGACGACCGAGCCAGGCAGATCGCTGTTGATGGCGGTCTGGAGCGCGGCCTGAATGACCGAGCCTTGGGTCAGCGTGCGCTCGGGATGGGTGAGGCGGGCGGCCTCCTGCACCTCAAGTGGCCGCGCGCTCTGCAGAAACTGTTCATTGCCCGAGAGGACCGGCCCCCCGGTGCCAGCGGCCGCCGGATCGGCCACCGCCGCGCCACTTTGGCCACCACGCGGACCGTCGGCATAGACCACTGCGGGGGATTTGATCTGCGCGGTCAGAAGCTCCTCGGCGACCCGTTCGGCCTCGCGCTGGCGCTGTTCCTCTTCCTGCCGGCGGCGTTCTTCGAGAAGGCGCTGATCCGCAATCAGCCCCTCGCGGTCCAGCTCTGCCTCAAGACCCTCGCGCTGCGCCCGTTCGGCATCGAGCATGGCCTGCAGACCTTCGATGCGGGTCTCGGTCTGGCGCTGCAGGTTGGCAAGCTCGGTTTCTTTTGCGGCCAGCGTCGCTTCAAGCGCCGCCTTCTGTTCGTCGAAGGCTTCGCGCAGGTCCGCGACGGCGGACTGGATTTCCGAGTTGCGGGCGGCCTGGCTGGCGGCGAGGGCCTCGCGGAGCTTGGCGATCTCGGCCAGCACTTCGGCGCTCGGTTCCGGGACAGGGGCTGCGGGCACATCGAGCGCTTCCTCGACAGCGATCAGCGCGTCATTGACCCGTTGCTCTGTTTCGTCGGGTGGAAACTCAAGCCGCCCGCCGGTGCCGGGGCGGCGGTCCTGGAAGGTCTCGACATCGGAGGTTCCCAGCGCGCTGTCGCCCTCCTGCAGGCCGTTGGCCAGGAAATACGCGACCCCGGCGGCGCCAAGGGCGAGGGCAGCGGCGATCGCGCCAACCCCGAGGCTGTTGCCGCGGCGTTTGGATTTGCCGCGCTGGCTGAACTGGTCGAGACGGTCCTGAAGATCGGGAGGGGTTTGATCGGCCATGGTCAGTTGCTCACATAGATGGCGCTCTCGTCGCGCCAGGCGCAGATCGCCTCATCGCCGATGCGCAGCGTCCAGTAGGTGTTTACCCCGAGCACGCGAACGGTGTTGCCTTGCTGGGTCCAGTTGACCGTGCGCTCACGGCCCTGGTCATCGGCCTTGAAGAGGGCGGGCTGACGGGCGTTCTCCGGGAAGACGAAATACGTATAGCGCCCGTCGTCGTAGATATGGCTGGGGCGGAAATCCCCTTCGCCCGAGACGCGGTAATTGTAGTTGCGCGGGGCCTCAACGCCCTTGGGCTGGGTTGCACTCGCCGCGCGGCGCTCCTCGTCGGGGTAACGGAAGCGGACCTCGAAGAACATGCCGGTGCGGTTCGGGATCGAGCCTTCGCGCAGATGGAAGGAATAGGTGCGGCGGTTGGTGATCACCGTCATGT
Organism: Celeribacter baekdonensis; assembly: GCF_003047105.1. Taxonomy (NCBI): domain Bacteria; kingdom Pseudomonadati; phylum Pseudomonadota; class Alphaproteobacteria; order Rhodobacterales; family Roseobacteraceae; genus Celeribacter; species Celeribacter baekdonensis. Next base: position 19,010 of record NZ_CP028473.1, on the reverse strand, counting down.
TGGTCGAGGCATTGGCCACATGCGGCTTGATCGTCAGCACATTGCCAAGCTCGGGGATCGGATCGACCTGGAAGCTTTCGGTGTCGCCGACGATCACTGCTTCAAACCGCTCCCCCGCCCCGAAATGGATCGTCGTCGAATGCCGAAGATCCGTTTCGATCCGGTAGACCTGGTTCTCGTTATAGACGGCGGTGCGGATGCGGATGTCGAGCGACCCGCCTTGCGGCGTGGCCTCGGCGAGGGCGGCAATAGGAATGGTAAGCGCTAGGAGAAACGTGGTGAGGAGCGCGGGCAGGGATTTCATGGGGGTCAGTTCTCCAGGGTCTCGGCGTCGACGCGGTAGGAGGTCACCACGAAGCCCAAGGGGTTGGCCCAGACATCCTGAAGGCGCTGGCGGGTTTCGGGTTGGAAGTCGTAACTGAGCGTGGCGACGTAAGACCGGGTCACGGTGCGGGTGTCGCGCGGCCGGCGCAGCGTGCGGGTGAAGCGGACCTGGGCCACGCCGCGCTCGATCTGGTTCACCGACTTGATCACCACCTCGATCTTGGCGTCGCGGCCATAGACGGTGATCGGGTAGTCTTCGTTGGTGGAGGACCAGAGATCGCGCAGCGTTCGGGCGGCATCGCCATCGGAACGGTCGAGGACCGAGTTGATCCGTTGCTCGCCATCGGTCAGGTCATAGGTCTCTCGATCATCGACGTAGGCGACAAGATTGGCCTGGATGATGGCGTCGCTCTCGGATAGCGTCAGGGCCTGTACGGCGGCTACCCGGTCCATCTCGCCGGTCTCCTTATCGACCACGACCACGAAGGTCTCGGTCGATTTGATTGGAAAGAGGCTCGCGCCCGCGACCATGCCGGCCACGCCGACCAGCACGCCGGCCGCCGCAACGAACCAGGCGAAACGCTCACGCCGTCTTGGCCCGTAGATGAAATCCGCCTCGAAAGCGTCGCGGTCAGGCGCGGAGGAACTAGGTACCGTCTTCTTCAAGTCAATCGTCTTTCACATCAGGGTTTGCGGAAGGCCTTGGCGGCGGAGAGAAGCGCGCCGGGGCTTTGCCGGATCATCTCGCCGGTCTTCACCACGCCCGCATTGGCCATCTGGTTCAGCTCATGCGGGGATTTGCCAGTGACGAGGCGCGAGGTCGCGCCAGTGCCGTACTCCCGCGTGTTCACGAAACCTTGCCGCGCGAGGCCGGTCAGGCCTACGGCATTCGAGGCAATGCCGACGACCCCGGTGAGGTTGGAGGCGATGTAGGGCACCGAGGCCATGATCCCGGCGCTAAGGATCAGGATGACGAGGAAGGGCAGGATGAGGCTGACGGTCTCGACATCGCCCGGATCGGCTGAGGCGTCGCCGATGGCTTCTGCGATGGCGACGATGATGCCCGCGGCCCCGGCTGCGGCGACGGGCATGAGCGCATAGCCGATGGTGGCGCGGGTCCAGGCCTCGAAGAGGGACTGGGTCGGCTTGAAGAGCGAGGTCACGATCATGAAGGGGGCGATGACAATCATAAGCGCGAAGACGATGCGGGCGAAAGCGATGATCCCGGCGGTGACGGCGGCGAAGACGGCGGAGAGGACGAAGAAGATCGCGCCCAGGACCGCGCCAAAGACCCAGCCCGCGCGATCCCCAATCGTGTCGCCATAGGCGGTGATGCGGGCGACCATGTTGTCGAGGCTCTCATAGACCCCGGCCTCGTCGCCCGAGCCGGTAAGCGCCAGGATCGAGGCTCCAACGGAGTCGGGCACGCGCGTAACGATGTCATAGATGACGCTGAAATTGTCCCAGCTCTGCGCGAATATGCCCACGAGCGCGACTTTCATTCCAAAGGCAAAGCCGGTGCCGAAGGGCAGGGGGCGGAGTTGCATCACCGCGTTGATCCCGAGGAGCACGACAAGGAGCGCGGCCCCGGCGGAGATCACATCGCCGACAGCACCTGCCGAAGAGACAAACCCGTCCTGCGCCACGGTATCCACCGCGGCGTCGACCTGGCTCAGGATGTCGCGAATGACCCCCATCTACTCCGCACAGGCCTCCACAACTTGCGCCTCGAGCGCGTCGGCCTGCGCGTAGAGATCGAGCACCTTGAATGGCAGGCGTGGGTTGTCCGAGGTCTGGAACCGGGGCAGGGCGGTGAGCGCCTGATCCCAGGTGAAGTCGCCCAGCAGGCAGGTGCAGGTTTCCGAGGCGAGGGCTTCTTCAGCAACAAGGATGCGCAGGATCGCGCGGTAGCCGTTCCGCAGGTAAGCGGTCTCGGCGAGATCCACCGGGGGTTTGGGGACGCGGCACGCATCCTCTTCATCCCGTGCGATCTCCATCGAGGTGAAGGGCCGATCCTGACCTGATGCCGCGTCAGGCAAGACAAGGAGGCCGAGCGGCAGGGCAAGCGAAAGGCTCAGAAGTCCGGCTTCCTTCAGGGTGAAGCGGCTCGGGGTAAGCTTGGAGGTCCTCATGGATCCACCGCCATTGAGCGGAATTTGCGCTCGTCCGCGAGGGTCGCGGCATCGACGACGCCAAGCTGGCCGGCACTGACGCCTTGGGCTGCTTCGAGGCGCCAGATCTGGGTTAGAATGATGCCGAGCTCGGCGGTGACGCGGGTGTTGAGATCGACGGCGGCCTTCAGCCCGTCCTGATCGTCGATGAGCCCGACCATGGTCTCGAGCCGTTCGAGGCTTTGCCCTGCCTCTTCGTGGCTCGCCTCGGCTGCGACGGAGAGCATGGCGCTTGCCCCGGCCGAGGTGGCGATGCGGTTGTCGGCAGGCTGATCGGAGCCCGAGAGCGTGCTCAGTCGTCCCGAGGTGAAGCCGCTGCCCGACAGAACCCGTTCGACCGAGGCCGAGAGTTCTGCGCCTGGATTGAACCCGCTCAGGAAATCGCCGCTGGCCAGTGACTGCGCGGTATTGAGGGGGGCCACCAGCTTGCCACGCAGCGCGCGGAATTCTTCGACAGTGGCGAAGAGTTCTCCGAGCCCGCTGCCCTCAATCAGTGAAGTCAATTGCGCCTCGAGGTTCGTCAGTTGCGACAACTGGGTTTCTAGTTCCAGCCGCATGGTGGCGAGCTGCTGCATCTGGACGTTCAGGTCCTCGGCCATGTGCTCGAGCTGTGCCACGAGCTGACCAAGCTGTGATCCATCAAAGGTCGGCACGCCCTGCGCCGCTGCGGGCGAGGCAAACCCGAGTGTGGTGACTGCGGCCACGGTCAGGAGAAAATGTCTCATTCGGGAACTCCCATCTGCATGAAGTCGCGCTCGGCCAGCCGGTCGGCGACGAGGTGCTGCGCGTAAGCCGCCTCGCGCTGCTGGTTTGCCGCCATCAGCCGGACGCGAAGGTTGAGGATGCGACCGATCTCGGCTTTGGCATAGGTGTTGAGCTCCCAGGCCGCTTTGGCATTGGGTTGCGCGTCGATCTGCAGGATGATGGCACGCAAGCGGTTGATCACCTGTTCGGTGGTGGCCGAGCTGTCGGCGGCGTAATAGACGCCCGCCTCGGAGATGCTGGCATATTCGGCGAGCGCAAAATCCGAGGGAGAGAGTGTGCCGAGCGCGTCGGCACCGCCCACGACAGCCAGGTATTCGTTGTAGAATTTCGAGATATTGCGGACGTAGCCTTGGGTCTCGGCAAAGGGCGGAACGCCGCCATATTCGATCACCCGGCCCGGGCCTGCGTTATAGGCCGCAAGCGCATGAGGGATGTTGCCGAAGCGATTGAGCTGGGTGGTGATGTAACGCGCGCCGCCGCGGAGGTTGTCTTTCACATCATAACGGTCGACGCCGAGGTCGGCGGCGGTTCCGGGCATGAGTTGGGTCAGCCCATAGGCGCCAACGGGGCTTTGTGCTGTGACGTTGAAGCGGCTCTCCTGCTTGATCAGCGCCTGGAAGAGGCAGCGCCACTGGGTGGCCGAGAGACCGGCCCGGGTCACACCCGGGGCGCCTGCGAACTCGCCCGCGACCTCGACGATCATCATCTCGACCGTCTCCCGGCCCTCTCCGAAAAGGCGGCTGTTCATCGGGCTGGGATCGGTATTGGGATAGACCGCCGCCACCCCGAAATTCGCATTGCCCTCGAGCGCGCGGATATCGAAGCCGGGACCGGTGATCGCCGCGGTCATCTCTTCGAGGACGCGCAGCTGGTCGGCTTGGACATCCGCAAGCGTGGACTCGGTGCGGTCCTTGTCTTGCTGAACGCCCAGATCCTCGGCGAGCGCCGTTACCCGCGCGATAGCGCGGCCAATCGCGGAATTATCCTGCGTCGGCACGCCTTGGGCGAGCGCGGGCAGGGCGCTGAGGCCGAGGCAGAGCCCGGCAGATATGATCGCGGCACGGCTCATTCCGGACGGGGCAGGGGCTCGAAGGTACAGTCGGGCTTGGCCGTCTCCTGAGCCGGTACGCCCATGATCGAGAAGGAAAGCGCGGACCGGGTCACCTGCGGCTTGCCATTGCGACCAAAGCAGGGTGAGGTTTTCTCGGTGTATTTCTCGCAAGCGGCCAGCAGGCTTGCGGCCGCACAAAGCGCAAGGAGGGGTTTCAGACTCATATCACATGTCTCCAGAAATCGGGATTGGCGCGCCAATCGGCGCGTACGCGGGCTTCGCCGGTGGCGCCGCCGCCAAGGATGGGGAGGAGGTTGCCCAAGGCAGAGAGATCGGCATCGACGAAGACACTGTCGCCCGCCGAGCGCACAAGCGCGATGCGCTGGCCGATGGTGGGCTGGACCAGAAGGGCGGCCTCCTTGGCGTTCACGCGCAGGAAGTCATAGTCCGAGATCGTGGCGCGATCGTTGGGGAAGAGGATCTGGGTCGGGACGGTCTCGACGATGGTCTTGCCGACGCGGCTGTCGCGCAATTGGCTCGGGTACTGCGTCATCATGATCACGACGCAGTTCATCTTGCGCAGCGTCACCAGCCAGTTTTCCAGCCGCGCCCCGAAATACGGATCGTCCAGAAGCTTCCAGGCCTCGTCGAGCACGATGATGGTGGGGCGGCGGTCTTCGACCACGCGTTCGATCTGGCGGAAAATGTAGGAGAGCACCGCCATCCGCTCGGTGGTCATGTCGAGGATCTCGGTCATGTCAAACCCGACGATGTCGCCTGTGAGCTTGAGGCCCGCGCCGCGCTCGGACTCGTCGAAAACCCATCCGTAACGTCCACCCGGCGCCCATTCGGCGACGCGGGACTGCAGCTCGCCATCATCATCGAGCGACTGAAACAGCGTCTCGAAACTGACAAAGCGCTGCAGCGCCGCGCCCGCATCGGCGTTCTGGCCGACCGCACTCTGGATATGGCGGGATTGCTCGCCGGTGAGTGTGCCATTGCGCGTGAGGAGTGTCGCCAGCCAGTCCGAAAGCCAGGCACGGCCGCGCTCGTCTGTCTCGGTGGCGAGCGGATTCAGCCCTGTCGGTACGCCCGCGCGGATCTCGTTGTAGCGCCCGCCCAAGGCGCGAACCGCCATTTCGAGGCCGCGATCCTTGTCGAAGAAAAAGAGCCGCGCGCCGACCCGCTGCGCTTGGGCTGCGAGGAAAGCGGTGGTCAGCGTCTTGCCCGTGCCGGTGCGACCGAGCACAAGCGTATGGCCGACCGTTGGTTCCTTGCCGGGGCCGCCCGCCTCGTGGAAATTGAACCGATAGCCCGAGGTGCCGACCGTGGGCAGGGCCGAAATGGTCTGACCCCAAGGCGACTGATCCGGCCCGCGCCCTTCGACGCTGCCGTGAAGTGCCGCGAAATCCGCGAAGTTGATCGAGGAAATCGGCGTCTTGCGGGCGCGGTAGCCGAAGTTGCCGGGAGATTGTGCGAAGTAGGTGGCTTTAAGCGCCATGTTCTCGCGCACGATCACCGACATGATCTCTTGGCCAACGCGTTTGATCTGGGCGGCGGCGCGTTCGAGCGTGTCGCGGTCCGGGGCGTAGACGGCGATGGAGAGGTGATGATCGCCAAAGGCGATGCGGCCCGCTTCCTGGTCATCGGCGGCCTGGCCCAGTTGTTCGCGCAGAGAGACGGCGGCATCGTCGGAGGCATGCATCTGACGGATGATGCGCTGGATGCGTTCGGCCATGATGTTGTTCGGGATCGGACTGAAGGAGTTCGTCAGCACGATATCCAGCGGCAGGTCGAGCGCGTCGAGGAGTGTGACGTCGGTGAGTGCGGGGTAGGACTTCATCGAAAAGAGAGCGCCGTATTTGACCCGACCGGTCACGGCATCGGTCAGGGTGACAACTTCGCCATCAAAGGTCGCGCGGCAATTGCTCAAGGTATGCGAGAGGGGCAGGGCGCTATGCCCGAAGGCGATGGGGGAGAAGCTGCCCGCGTTCAGGGTATTGAGATAGCCCAGCCATTCACCACCGGACTTCGTGAGTCTGACTGGGTTGGCCGACGCAAGCGCCACCTCGAAAAAGCCCATGACCTCGTTCAGCTCCTGCAGGCGTGTCGCGCGGTCCTTGACCCAGGCCCTGCGGGCCAGCGCGCGCAGGAGCGGAATACGGGCCGAGATGTCAGGCCGCCGAATCACGCTGAGATAAAGTTGGCGTTTGGCGGGGCGCAGGTCTTTGACATGGGCCTGCCAGCGCGTGTCGATCGCGGCGGCGAAGCTGTCTCCCTCGATAGGGCGCATCCCGAGATCCTGCGGGACTGAGATCCGGTGGATGTAGAAACCAAAGGCATTACCGGTCTGGGCGACGATGGCTGCGACCGCGCGTTTGAGCGCATCGAGCCGGGCGTCCTCAGTGGTCATCGGGTTAAGCCCGTCGAGGCGCAGGGTCGCCATCAGATCGCCCTCGCGCAGGACCATGACATCGTCATCGGCGAGAGCAAAATACGGCAGGTGTTCGGCGAGATAGCTCTCCCGCGCGAACTCCCCGCCGCCAGCCTGAAGGAGTGCCGTTCCGTGAGTGGAAAGTGTGCCTGCATCAAGCGCCAAAGCTGTCGCCTCCATGCAGGGCCCGGTTCTTCGTCGGGCGCACCGATCCATAGGAGACGCGCAGCACCTCGAAGAAATGCGGCTCGCGGTCGGCGACGAACCAGAGGATCGGATAGGCGACGAGGCCGATCAGGAAGAAGGCCATGGACTTGGTCCAGATGAACGGCAGAACGACCCCTGTCGCCAGCACCACGAGGTATCCGACAGGGAGACCCAGATACTTGGGCGGACGGGCGAGGCCCAGAAACAGGGGGGATCGTTCTGCCATTGGGTGATATTCCGGCTTAGAAGAAATTGTGTGTCCGGAGAGGGACCCGAGGCAGCGTTTGCGCAGCACAACGCGTTCGGGTCGCTCGTAGGATGCTATTTTGCCGGAATGTCACGAGAAGCCGTCGACAATGGTGCCGGCCGAGAAGATCAGCACGATCCCGATGATGACCGAGGCGAACCAGCCCCAGTTGAGCCTTCCCATCATACACATGAAGCCGGTGCCAATGACCGCGAGCGTCGCGACCGCGATCCCGATCGGACCGGTGAGAGCGGCCTCGACGGTTTCCAGCATGGTCTGGATCGGCGACAAGTCTTGCGCGAAAGCGGGTGCCGAGAGAATCGTCAAGGTTGTAGCGGTGGGCAAAAGGCGGCTGAGGCGATGTCGAAGCATGCGAAGTTCCTTTAATTACTGAAAATCAATGAGGACCGGTGCGCGCTCTGGCAGGCTGGTCGCGAGGCGGAAGCTTGGCTTGTTCGTAGGCGTCCCCGCCAGCCGAGACTGTATCCGGTGAATGCGCGCAATGTAGGCACGCGTCTCGGAGAAGGGTGGGACGCCCGCGTATTGGATCACGCGGTGAGGACCGGCATTGTAGGCCGCGAGCGCAAGGTCGATGTCCTTGAACGTGGCGAGTTGAGCGAGGAGATAGCGCGCCGCGCCGTCGAGGTTCTGGGAGGGATCGCGCGGATCGACGCTGAGAGCACGGGCGGTATCCGGCATCAGTTGGCCGAGACCATAGGCGCCCTTGGGGCTTACGGCGGTCGGGTTGTAGCTGCTTTCAGCTTCGACCAGTGCGCGGAACAGGACCTGCCAATCATCCGGGCCCAGACCAACCTGCCGCAGGGCGCGATTGCCCTCGTGGCGATCTGCGGTGGCCAGGATCAAATTGAGGATCTCTGTGCGCCCCGAAGTCGGTGTAGCCTCCTGAGGTGGAAATGAAACCACGGGTTCAGCGCCGTCGTTCAGCCCTGCCCAGGCGGGTTTTTCGCCGTGGAAGGTCCAACCTGACGTCCGAACAGTGCCATCGCGCGCAAAAGCGATGACGTCAGCCGCACTCCTCGAGGGTGATGCTGTAGTCAGGGCCAAAGCACAGATTGCGCCCGTCACCGAACTCGAGATGATGTTTAAAGAGCCCCGGCCAGATGTTGAAATACCGCGGCTCGGGCCCGTGCGGGGTAATTCTCGTGGAGACGAGAATGGCTTCCGGCTCGCCGATCCGCAGGTAGATGCACTGGTAGCGCGGCTTGCCATCGTCCGTGAACCCCACGAGTTCATACCGGCAGCGGAATGCAACGCCCTTCTCAAAAAGGTCTTTTACACCATCGATGGTGATCAAAATTTGGTTGCGCGCTATCGGCATGTTCGGACTCTCCCCATGAGAGCCCTTCTACTTCACGACACTAAGGCCATAAAGTCATATGGAGTCAATACGACATATTGCAGATAAATACAAATTGCGCGATAGTTCGCGCAACTTTCGCGCGAAACAAGGCTGGTGAGCGACATGAAGCGACAGGCGATGGCTGCGGTGATGGGTGTGATGGCGGCGTTCGGCACCCCTGAGAAGGCGCGGGCCTATGATATCGACTGCGCCATCATGCTTTGCATGGCGGGTGGTTTCCCGCCAAGCGCGGTCTGCGCACGGGCCTATCGCACCATGATCCGCCGCATCACGCCCTGGCCGAGCCTGCCGCCCTTCGGGGTCTGCACCTTTGCCCATGTGCCGGTCGAGCTGGGCGGGCCCGGCGGGGAGGGTGAGCTCGACACCAACCTGCCGGAATACGAATGGCTGAACCGGACCCATGTGATCTGGTTCACTGGAAGCTCATATGACACCAATGAGGATGGGCGTGTGTGGAACTGGTCCGTGAAATCGTGCGATCGGGAGAACCGAACCTGCACCTATCTCCAGCGCGCGCGACGAGAAAGCCGGTCATGGCCTGACAGTTTCGTCTCTCAAAGTGGCCAAGTGATCGAGTTGCCCACGAGGCGACGCTCAGGTGAATTCTCTCTTCGCAGCATCATGGTCGAATACGGCGACTATGAGGGCAACATGGGCCACTCGGAGTGGTTTGCTTATTGATCGCTCTCATCAGGATCGCTGAGGGAAAAAGGGCGGATGTAAATGGCCGACGGGTCATATTGGTCAGGGTCAAAATGCCAGAGACGGCTGGTGGTGCCATCGTTCCAACGGTAGTCCGTGAAGACGTGGGTTTCGACTTGCTTTGAGAGGAAATAGCCTTCCTGAAAGGGCCTTCCGATCTTCTTTTTACCCATAAAAATACTGCTTACAAATAAAATGTGCGCATGAGCGCGCAGGGGTATGATAAAAGGCCTATATAGCGCTCTGTGAACAAGAGGGTCGGGTCACCCTCCAAGAATTTTGTGATACGTTCCAATAAATTAATGGATGAAGCGAACTTTGCGTTCTCCTCCTTGCCATATGAATTCGACTCATGTTGGACAGATTAGTAAGTTCGTCATGACTAAGAAAACGCGCGTCTCAGCTCCTGCATGTTCAATACAAACACAGTTGCTCAATTTGACGACTGTGGAATGGACATTATGCGCGACATGCAGTCACGCTAAATATATGTTACAATTGCAGATTATTCTCTGTGCTGTCCGCGCGGCTAAGGCGCACGAGTCCGGATGTGATTCACGAGCATCGCGCGTCTTATCAAGACGGGGTAGACCCGCGCTGGCGGGCATCCATAGAGCCACTTCTTAGTGGTTAATATGAACGAAATGTCGTCTCGTTCCGCTTTGTCTAACTGTCCTGTTGTTGGCATAAAACATGCATGTAGGGGGCATTCTTTTAGTGCGACATGAACACTGGCACTTTGGCGGTGCGGATTACATGGTGGGTGACACCGCCGAACAGATCCTGCGAAAACTTGCTGTGCTCGTATGCGCCCATCACGATCAGCTGTGCGCCGATTTCAGAAGCCGTAGTTTCGATGATCTCCGCGATTTTTCGTCCCGATCGGGGACGCAGGATGTGTTCCGCCTGTATGCCGTGGCGTTCGAGGTGGGTCACGATATCGGTGCCTGTGGGCATCTCGTGAAGCACATCGCCGACGGTCAGGATCGAGACCTTCTTCGGTGCATCTTCGAGCACGGTCATGGCGTCGCTCAGCGCACGCGCGGAGGCCCGTTTGCCGTCCCATGCGACCAGCACATGATTGGCCAGCCCTTCTGAGATATAGTCATCGGGCACCACAAGTACGGGGCGACCGCTTTGCAGCGCCATCACATCCGGGCTGACGGCCCGGTATTCATCCGTGGGAAGTTTCGGAGGATAGCCGGTTACGATGAAGTCGAAATTCCGGGCGATCTCTGCCAGAGAAAGTTTGCCGATGACCTCGGGCATGAGAAAACGGGCGCGATTTTCGATCCCGGCGGCTTCCACTTCCTGCTGAAACAACTCCCGCGAGCCCTCGATTTTTGCGGCTCTCACCGTCTTGAGCTTGTCGTGGAGGTCTTCGGTCAGACCCAGCACCTGATCGAAATAGGACGACGGTCCGCCATAAATGCCGGTCAGCCATGCTTCATGGCGTTTTGCAACTTTCACGGCGTGACGAAGGCTATGGGGAAATCCCGCGCTTCCAGTGTGGGCGAGAAGGATGTTTTTAATGGTCACGATGTCCTCACAGTCCGAAAATGATTTCCGAAACCTTAGACGACATAATCTTAGAGGTCTATGATTTTGTGGTTTCCCGTCCGAAATTCGCAAACGTATTGCGGATTTCCGAGATCAGTTCGGTTTGCGGCGCGGAGAAGACCATTTTCTTGTCATGGATCAGGAACAGAGGGATGGCGATGTCGATTTCCGGTGTCTGCACGATGCGAAGCCCGTCTTTTTCCGGGTTGGCGGGCACGGCGCTCTGAAACACAAAGCCGACACCGATATCTGCGCGAATGGCGCTCAGGATCGGTTCAGGATGCCCGAATTCCAGGACGCTGTTTGTGCGGACAACGCCCGCGGTGCGCAGGGCCTCGTCAATGAGTTCGCGGGCGATCTGTCCCTTGCGGGGGGTGACGAACGGCAGGGAGGCGAGGTCCGACAGGCTTGCGACATTTCCGGCGAAGCTGCTGTTCAGGGCCGCAACAAGGAAGAGGGGTTCTTTCCAGAGCAATTCGATTTCAAGCCGCGATGTGTCCTGGTTAGGGTCAATCAGGGCGACGCCAAAATCGCAGTCGCCGGAGAGAACGGCCTCGGTGGCGAGGCGGGGGCTGGACATCGACATGCAGACCTTGCTGGTCGGATACTCCTTGTGAAACCGGATAATGATATCTGGAAGTTTATATGTTCCGACGACCATTGTGGCTGCGATCTTGGTTTCTCCAAGGATACCCTGACGGATATCCTCCAGATCAAGAAACATCTCCGTGCTGCGTTGCATGACCTCGGTTGCCCAGGAATAGACCCGTTCGCCGGCTTGGGTCAGTTCGATATTGCGCCCGGCCTTGCGCACAAGTTGCGTTCCGAGACTTTCTTCGAGGCTGCGCAGGTGCGCCGTAACAGCCGGCTGGGCAATGTTTAGATGTTCGGCGGTCCTTGTCACGCTGGAATATTTGGCAACGATGCAAAATACATTGAGTTTATGCAACGTCAGGTTTCTGGAATGCAGAAACTCCTGTGGCAGAGGGACATGTTTCGGCTGTTGTGTCATGGCTTCGGTCCGGTTTCAGGTTTCAGTCGGTATTGGCAGGCCGAGATGTCCCGGCAGGGGAACGATTTTGCGAAGGTTATTCGCGAACACGCGTCGGGCGCGTGTTCGCGGGCGGTGTCGGTGATGGCTTGGCGGGCGGTCGATGTTTCCAAGGGAATATCCGTTCTCCCGTATGGGTGGGGGTGTCATGGATGTCGTACTATGAGAACTCTAATTCATAATCTATCTCATATGTATTTTTGTGAAGTTGATATTAGACAAAATATCGCCCGATCCCAAAGATACGGGCAGCAAAACAAACAAGACGACAAAATGACGCGTCCGGTTGGCGCCGCACAACGATCTTGCCAAAGGCTTGCGACAGGGAGGATGGCAAGGAGGGCATCGCCTCTGTCAGGTGATACGGACGACACATGACGCCTGTCGGGATGAATGCAGACATTCGCCCGGGATTGTCAGGCATGACATTATTTTGGGTCCCGCTCTGAAACGATCGCACATGAAGATGCGACGAGGGCAGGGGCATGGCTTGGGGAGGAAGCCGCCATGACTGCACATCAAAAAACGAGGCTCTCGTTGAACCAGGAACAAATGGTGCTTGCCATTTCCGGGGCGCTTTTCGTGATTTTCTCGCTGACACTCGACAGCTTCTTTCAGGTGTCGAATCTCGTGTCGCTTTTACAGAATGTTTCGATGCTGGGTATTCTGGCCATTGGCATGGCCGGGGTCGTCATCGGACGGGGCATAGACCTGACGATGGTTGCGGTCATGGTGTTTTCCACCGGATGGTCCTTTGTCCTTTTTACCGGCGGGATGCAGATCGAACTGGCGTTGCTGTTGGGGCTGTTGCTGGCGCTGGCCATTGGGACGGTCACCGGCATCCTCGTGGCCTATGTCGAAATCCCGGATATCTTCGCCACGCTCGCCATGGCCACCGTCATTACCGGGCTCGGGCGTTTCGCGCTGGTGCCGAGCGACAATATTTTCATCAGCGGCGATGTTGGCTGGCTGGCCTCGCTTGGGACGGGGAGCGTCGCGGCGTTGCCGATGCCCGTCGTGCTGTTCCTGGTCGTCGCCTGTGCCGCTTTCGTCGGGCTGCGCCTGACGCGCTACGGGGCGTTCGTCTATGCGATCGGCGACAACCCGATGGCGTCGCGCAACAGCGGTATCCCGATCCGCCCCATCAAGGTCCTGATGTACAGCAGTTCGGCGTTCATCGCCTTCTGTGCTGGTCTGATCATGGCGATGACGGTGTCCTCCGTGAACACCAAACTGGCCAGTTCGACGATGATCTACGACATCATTCTGGTGGTCGTGATCGGGGGGATCGGTTTGGCCGGGGGCAAGGGCAGCGTACGCAATGTTCTTTCAGGCACGCTTTTGATCGGATTGCTGCTGAACGGCATGACGATCATGAACATCAGCTATTCGCGCAGAACATCATCAAGAGCCTCATTCTGTTGTTGGCGATCATTGTCGACTCGGTGCTCAACCCCAGAGATGAACAGACCTCTCAACAGGGGGATATCTGAGGCGCTTACAGGCCAAAACAACACCCAACAATAATCGAAAAAAAGCACAACAAGTCTCATGGGAGGAGAAACATGAAACTGTCCAGATTGACAAAGGCGCTCGGTGTCACAGCCGTTCTGTGCGCGACCCTAGGGTTTCCATGCCAGCGATGGCGGAGCGCCGAACGACGGCCTGATCTTTGACTATCACAAGGCATTGGAAGGCAAAAAGGTCGCTTTCGTTCCGATCACGATGGGGTTCGACCTGACACAGGGCTGGATGGCGGCCGTTGAACGGGATGCAGAGCGGCTCGGGTATGAGCTGACGATCCGCGATCCCAACTGGAATGTCGATGCCGGGGCCCAGGCCATCGAACAGCTCATCAACGAAAAGCCCGATGTGTTGATCGTCCACAACAACGATATGCAGGCCTATGCCAAGCTCATTCGCCGGGCGATGGATGCGGGCATCAATGTGATCCAGATGAACCTGAAGACCCCGGTCAACTCCGACGCCTTCGTCGGCGGGACTGGTACGATGTCGGGGTGAAAACGGCGCAGGAGGCCGCCGGATGTGCGGCAAGGGAACCTCGGGCAAGGTCGCCGTGGTGCAGGGGCCGGTCACGGCGCCGCCGAACCAGTTGGGCGTTGCAGGCGTCGAGGATGCCCTGTCGGAGTACCCGGATATCGAGATCGTTTCCAATCAGGCCGCCGACTGGGACGCGTCCAAGGCGCGCTCGATCGCCTCGACCATTCTCAAACAACATGGCGATCTCTGCGCCTTCATCGGCTTGTGGGACAATATGGATGTCGGCATCGCGGCGGCCATTCGCGAAGCCGGGCTGACGGAGCAGGTCAAACTGATTTCAACAGGCGGCGGCAATCAGCAATTCGGCTGTACGAACCTCGAGAGCGGCGCGTTTGCGTCCTATGTCAAGGTGGACACCCGCGATCAGGCGAATCAACTGGCTGAAACCATCCAGATCCTGTTGCAGACCCGGCCCGAACCGGGATCGCAGCCCTTCGGTCTTTATACGGAAAACAAGATCCTGACACCGGACACGGTGGGCCCCGCATCCTGCTGGACGCTGGACGGGATCAAGGCGGGCGACTGAGCCCCGGACGCGGTCGTATGCCTGTGTGCTGCGGCCGCGCATATCTTCGGAGTAAGTTGAATGAGCGTAAACGAAACGTATCAGCGCTGGCGGTATCGCTATGTCCCGGATCATCTGCTTGGCGAAATTCTGGCCAAGAACTGGGTCGACAACGCGATCCCGGTGCTTTTCCTGGTCCTCGCCATCGCCGTGTTTTCCACGATCATACCGGGGTTCTTCACCATCGGGAGCCTGTCGACGATTGCCCGTGTTCTGGGGGAATACATGTTCATCTGCATCGGCATGACGCTGGTGCTCAAGGCCGGGGAATCGACCTGAGTGTCGGGTCTAATTTCGCCTGTGCAATTTCGCCGGGCTCTATCTGGTGAATGCGCTCGGCATGCCGCTGATTGTCGTCATCCTGCGGTCCTGCTGCTCGGCGGGCTCGTCGGGATGTTGAACGGGCTGCTTATCGGCTACATGCGTCTGCGCGCGTTTTTGACCACATTGGTGACGCTCATCCTGCTGCGCGCCATCGTGGAACTTTTGTCGCTGAACTACGGGGTCCAGGCTTCCTATTCCGACACGGCGGTGCCGGCATGGGATTATCTGGGGCTGGCCAGTGTCATGGGGTGCCGGTCTCGCTTGTATTTGCCACCATTGTCGCGGTGATGATCCATATCCTGATGACGCGCATGCGCTTCGGCTGGCATTTGAGTGCGGTCGGTGGCTCGCGCCGCTCGGCCTATAATGTGGGTCTGCCGGTCAGCGGATCGTGGCGCAGACCTATGTGATGTCCGGCGTTCTGACGGCGGCGGGGCGCTGTTCTATGCCTCGCGCCTCGGCAGCATAGGCGGCTCTGTCGGTGTCGGACTCGAAATTGTGATCCTGACGGCGGCGGTGCTCGGCGGCAACAGCCTTGGCGGTGGCCGTGGGTCTGTGGCCAAGGCCATTATCGGCACGGTGATCGTCGTGCTGGTGACCAATGCGCTGGTGCGGCTCGGGCTGCGCACCGGGACAAGCGAACTCGTTTTGGGGCTGATTCTTCTGGCCGCCGTGGCGATCGACGTCAAATGGGTCAAGAACCGGCTCAAGATCCTGAACCGGGCCTATGTGTCCCGACCTATTTCGCGCTTCCGCCCTGTCCCGAAACGGTGGAAGGCTCGTCGTCGGTTTACGAGGTCAACGACAGGTTGTCGTCGGCGGAGGCAATCGTCTGGGCGAGCTCGACGGGCCGGAAGACATTATTCTCGATGAAGACGACAACCTCTATTGCGGCAGCCGTCATGGCGATGTGATCCGGTTCTTTGCCCCGGATTACAAACGGCACGAGGTCTATGTCCATATCGGGGGCAGCCGCTTGGCATGGCGTTCAATCGGGATCAGGAGCTGTGGTCTGTGTCGGGGGAATGGGCTTTACAAAGTCACCAAGGACCGCAAGCCGGTCAAACTTTCGGACGAAACCAACCGCTCGCTGTTCTCGGTGATCGACGATTCCCGTATGCGGCTCGCCGACGATCTCGACATCGCGCCGGACGGTCGGATTTTCTTTTCCGAAGCCACCATCCGCTACGAGATTCACGACTGGATTCTCGATGCGCTGGAATCGCGCGGCAATGGTCGGATCATCTGCTACGACCCGCACGACGGCTCGTCCCGGACCGTTCTGTCGAACCTTCAGTTCCCGAATGGCATCACGATGGTTGGCGACGATGAATCCTTCCTCTTTGCCGAACCTGGGGCTGTCGGATCAGTCGCTATTGGTACGCGGGCCCGCGCAAGGGGCAGACCGAAGTCGTGATCCCGGATCTGCCGGCTACCCGGACAATATCAACCGTGCCTCGGACGGGTCCTTCTGGTGTGCCGTCATCGGCATGCGGTCGCCGACATTCGATCTCGCTCAGCGGATGCCACAGTTCCGGCGGCGCATGGTCTACCGCGTGGCGGCGGACGAATGGATGTATCCAAACATGAATGCGGGCTGTCTGTTCAAGTTCAGCCTGGAGGGCGAAATCCTTGATGTGCTGTGGGATCGCGACGGGGTCAAGCACCCCTCGATCACCTCAATGCGCGAACACAAGGGCAGGCTCTATCTCGGGGGGCTCTTCAACGACCGGATCGGGGTTTACGACCTTCCGGGTGCGGACCCCGAGTGGACGGGCATCAAACATTACTGGGGAGACAAGCAAGACAAGGGAGACAAAACCGATGAGTAACATTTTCTCCGGACACTGGACCGATTTCGGGGCAGCGGCAGCGCGGCCACCACATTGCCCCCGATGGACGGGGCGCTGCGACCGAACACGCGGATCGACGAGGCAGAGGCGCTTGCTTCTCTGGAAGCCCCAGACAACATCCTGTCCACCCCTGATGGCATCTTGCTGTCGAGTCGTGAGCGGTTGCTGCGTCTGACGCCGGAGGGCGGAACCGATGTGATCTGGAGCGCGTCCAGCGACATCACATGCCTTGCAAGCGACGACAGCGGAGCTTTGGCGGTGGGGCTCGACGAGGGTCGGGTGCTCATTCGCGGTGGTCGTCATGACGGCTGGGAGGGGACGCAATTGAACGGCATGCCGATCGTCGCCCCGTCCGCCGCCGTTTTCACCGACCCGGACACACTCCTTTTGTGCCTGGCAAGTCAGGACAACCGGATGGGCGACTGGAGCTCGACCTGATGACGAAACGGGCTAGCGGCTCTGTCTGGAAACTCGATCTCGCGGCTGGCGCAGCAACCTGCCTGTGCCGGGATCTGGCGTTCCCCTACGGGATCGTGGCGGCCGAGGAGAACAGTGTCATCGTGTCGGAAAGCTGGCGCCATCAAGTGTTGCGGATCGGCGCGGACGGGCGGACCAAGGTCATGCTCGCGGAGCTTCCCGGGTATCCGGGGCGTCTGGTGCGGGACGCGGAGGGAGAGGGCCTGTGGCTCACTCTCTTTGCACCGCGGACGCAGTTGATCGAATTCGTTCTGCGCGAGGACGAATACCGACAGCGCATGATCGCGACCATCGAGCCGGAATACTGGATCGCGCCGTCACTGCATGCTCCGACCTCTTATCTGGAACCGTTGCAAGGCGGCAGTCTCAAGCAACTCGGAGAACTCAAACCATGGGCGCCGTCACGCTCGCTCGGCATCGTGCTGCGTCTGGACCCGGCGGGCCATGCAAAAGAGAGCCTGCATTCCCGCGCAAACGGGGTGCGCCACGGCGTGACCAGTTGTCTGCCGTCCCGTGACGGCCTGCTCATGACGTCCAAGGGCGGCGATGTTGTCGTCCGTGCGAAACTATAGGTGACCACCATGCAGATATCACCACTTATCGAAATGCGATCCGTGACCAAGGAATATCGAGGTATTCCCGCGATCCGGAACGTGGATTTCAAGCTTCTTCCCGGAGAAGTGCATGCGCTGCTGGGCGAGAATGGCGCCGGTAAATCGACGCTGACCAAGATCATGGCGGGCGTCACCCAGGCGACGGCGGGCGAAATGCGGCTCGACGACAAGGCGGTGTCCTTTGCGACACCCGGAGAGGCGCTGGCCGAAGGCGTGGCGATGGTGTTTCAGGAAACCAGCCTCGTCCCCAGCATGACGGTTGCGCAAAATCTTTTTCTCGGGGAGGAAAAGCTCTTCAACCGGCTGCGCGGGATTTACATCGCGGCGCAGCAATTCATGCAGTCGCTGAACTTTCAGGTCGATCCCTGGGCCGATGTGGCGACCCTGGGCGCAGCCAAGAAACAGATGGTGGAGATTGCCCGCGCCGTCCGGCAAAAGGCCCGCGTCATCATTTTCGACGAACCCACCGCGACGCTGACGCCCGAGGAAAAACGGCATTTCTTTGCGCTGGTCCGATCTCAAGGCGCGCGGGGTGGCGGTGATCTTCATCACCCATGCGCTCGAAGAGGCGCTGAGCATTGCCGACCGGATCTCGGTCTTGCGTGATGGTGAGCTGGTGATCAGCGACGATGCGGACCGGTTCGACCGCGATATGATCGTTCAGGCGATGGTGGGGCGCAGCCTGTCCGACGAGCTTTACCACAGCCATGGCGAGGACAAGATCCGTCCCCCCGGCCACAAGGTTCTGTCCGTTCAGAACCTGTCGATGTCGAAGATCGTCAAGAACAATTCGTTCTCGGTCTATGGCGGGCAGGTCACCGGCATCTTCGGCCTGATCGGATCGGGGCGCAGCGAAACCGCAAAGGTCGTCTGCGGCATCTATAAACGCGATTTCTTTCACGGCGGCGAGGTGAGGCTTGAGAACAAGCCGGTTCGCTACCGCACGCCCCGGCCCGCGGTGATGGACGGGATCGTTTATGTCACCGAGGACCGCAAGATAGAAGGATTTTATGAAAGCATGTCGATAGCAGAAATATCCATCGGGCGGCCCAGGCGGCCAATGTAAGCCCGGGCCTCTTCGTGAGCTATGCCGAGATGAAGGCTATGGCGGCGGACTGGAGCGACAAGCTCAACATCAGGGCCATCGATTCCGATGCGAGCGTCATCGAACTGTCCGGCGGCAATCAGCAGAAAGTGGTGATCGCACGGGCGCTTGTCCAAAA